>JBDNDI010000085.1:0-8920 GCA_046719195.1 Spirochaetales bacterium
AGCAGGAAAAGAGATCTTAAAAAGAATACAAACCATCGAAGAGGGTATTCAGGAAAAATTTTCAACAACCGATGCCTTAGCCGAACGAATAAAAGAGTATGATAAAGTGCTAGCTGACCTAATAGAAATGACTCGCCGGGCAGAAGAAAATATTCTTCGTATAAAAGATGAATCTGTTTTTGTGGATGAAACCGCAAAAAAAATTAAAATCCTCAATAGTCGCTTAGAAGCGCAAGAAACAAAAATTTCGGGGCTAATTAAGAATTTTGAAGAATTAAACCAGAAACAACTGGAAGTTGTTTGGCACAAACTCCAAGCTCATTCTGTAGAGTCCATAAAGCAATTAGAAAACCGTATAGCTTTTGGTATGGAAAAAGCCAATGGCATTTCTGTTTTCCTCCAGAGTGTAGAGGCCAAACTTCGGGAAGAAGCTGCCAATACGGAAAAACAGCTTTATAAATCCTCGGAGGATTTAATTAGCGAAGTTTCGCAGAGGCTTTCAGCAATAGAAGAATCGTATAGCCAGCGATTAGCAGAAGTTGCCCGAAAGGGTGAGCTATTGGAGACAAAAGCCCTCCAGATGCTAAAAGAACATATAGAAGAGAAAATGCGAGCAACTTATAAAGATCTAGCTACTCAAATAGAGGGGGAGAAAGCTAATGTAAAAACTCAAATGGACGAATTGGAACGCCTGCTTTATCAGATGGAAGCAGAGGCCCGCACAAGTATTCGAGAAGAAATGGCGGGATTAAAAGAAGCCTTAGCTACTTCTCAAAAAACCCTGGAGGAAAGCCAGACAGAATTTTCTAAGGTTTCTCAGGAGAAAATTGCTTCTTTAGCTGCCCAAATGCAAGCTCTGAGCCAACAGGTGGAAGTTCATATAGTTGAAACCGAAGAAAAGGTACACGGAAATAGAAACAATGTAGAACTCCTGGTTCGTCAAACCAACCAAAGATTAGGAGAGCTAAAAGAAAATTTTCAAAAGGATTTTTCTCAGTTTCAGGAAGATTTAGGGCAGGTTCAGAAGGATATGCAGAGAATTCATGCCCATTTACAAAACGAAGCTCGGAATTTTGAAGCTTTAATAAAAAAGACTTTCCAGGAGGAAGAGGACAAGGTTCAGAAGCAGGCAGAGACTCTGCAGGCTAAATTGCTAGAACGGTTAGAAACAAGATTGCAAGAACAGGAACAAGCTTTTGCCTATCGGTTTGCTAAAATCGAGGAGATTTCTACAGAAATTGATAATCTAGAACAAAATTTACAAGCCTACATGGACCGAACCCGAGCCCGGCTACAGGAAGAGTTTACCAAATTTGGTAAGCAACTTCAGGCAGAAAGAATGCAGGATAGAGAAGAAGCCGCAAAGGCAATGGAAGATTTAAGAAAGGAAATGGCAGAACTAGAACAAGGATTAGCAGAATTAAAAACCCGGGCATATGAGAACGTATCCGAAAAGCTAAAGATATTCGAAGACGAATTCTTCCAAGACTTAAAAACTCGGGATCAATTGATGCAGTCAAAATTTATTGAATGGCAGAGTAAGGTAGATGGAGCCTTAGATGCTTTGATGACAGAGGAAAGGGAAGAGCGAAAGAAAATTGAACAACGATATAACGAGGAGCTTTCTACGGTATTACAAGATTTTGAAAGTAGATTCCGTTTACAGATTGAAACTATTCAAACAGAGATAGAAGGGTTTCGGAAACAAACAGATTTTCGATTACACGAGTTCGATAAATCTCAGCAACAGTATCAAGCGGAAATGGCCCAGGGAATGGAAGAAAATCGTTTGCTCGCTTTAGAGGCTTTTAAAGAAACTTTTAGCCGTCATCAACGGTCTATAAAAGAGGAAATGGAGCGGTTTGAGAAAGAAGCGGAAAATAAGGTACGATCCATAACTGAATCAGTCGAAGGAAAGAAAAAAGAACTAGAAGCATGGTTAGAATCGCTTAATTCAGAAGTTACTCTTTGGCGGGCTAAACTACAGGAAGATATGAAGACAGGTGAATCAGAGATTCACAATCAATTTACAGGATTTAAGGTCCAAGTGTCCAACACTTTGGGAGCCTTACGCGAAGAGTTTTTAAAACAGAAAAATGAGCTTGTTGCCTCTACAGAAGAGGAACGAAAACAGTTGAAAGAAGAGCTTGAACTTTTATCCGAACGGACAGAACAACTGAGGGAATCCCTACATACAAAAACAGAAGAAGCTTTACGTTCTTTTAGGGAAGGTTATCTTGAATTCCAGGAAGAGTTCCAAAAGAAAGCAAAGGAACTGCAACAAGAAGCAGAGACCAAACTGAGGGATTTCCGCACCTTTATGAGAGATACGCAGGATAGGTTCGAAGCCCTCCATCAAAAGTTGTTCGGCAAGCTAGAAGAGAGTACCAAACTATTATCCTTGACTCTAAGCGAAATCGAAAAGAAACAACGGGCTTTTATCGAACAAACCAAAATTTTTGACCGGGCGGATACGCTAAAGCAAACTCTTTTAGAGCAAATTGAGGGCATGAAGATAGATCTGAAGCGCATCGAGGAGGATCGTAAAGAACTAAAGGAAACCGAAGCTCTCTTCTTGCGAGTACGAAAATTAGGGGAAGAAGCTACGGAAAAATTAGCCCGGTTTACTGCAGAAAAGCGAAGGATTGACTCGATTGAAGAAGACTTTAAAAGACTTATGGCCATGTCCGAAGGAATTGAAGTAAAACTACGGCAGGTAGCAACCTCCGAAGACGGGTTACAATCTATTCAGGCGAATTTACGAAGTCTCCAGAGTTTACAGCACGAGGTTGAAGGTAGATTTGAACGATTAGAGAAAAAGCGTAAATTCCTCGATCTCACTGTGGAAGGTATAGATAAAAATTTCCAAACCCTCCAGGAAATGGAAAAACGTGTAAACACCCTAGAACAGGAGATAAGAAATCTACCCGAGGAAGTAGAGCATTTGGCTAATCAGCTTAGGGCTCTTTCAGAAGGAAAATTGAAAGCAGAAGAGACTATTCAAAAAATAGGGCAGATAGATCTGTTATTGAAAGAGTTGGAAGATAGGGCAGCGAATTTGTTACGAGCTAGAGAATGGTTGGCAAAAACCGAGACAAGATTGCAAGAGTTAAGCAAAGAAGCGCAAGACCAGGTCAAGTTACTCGGATCATTATTAAAAGAGGGGGCCAAAGGGCCAGGAAAGGCAGAAAGGGGTTCTCCTTCCCTTAGTGCACGGGAAATGGTAACAAAACTAGCTCATCAAGGTTGGACTGTGGAACAGATTGCCGCTGCCACCAAATTGAGTCGGGGAGAAGTAGAATTAATTTTGGAGCTTTCAGGAAAATCTTGACGCCTTCCTCTAGGGTTAGTATTTTTTAGATGAAACCAATTTACCAATCCGAGGAAAAATCATGTCAAATCAAGAGGAACGA
The DNA here is from genome assembly GCA_046719195.1 of Spirochaetales bacterium. Classification (GTDB taxonomy): domain Bacteria; phylum Spirochaetota; class Spirochaetia; order DTKZ01; family DTKZ01; genus DTKZ01. The sequence goes on from JBDNDI010000085.1 coordinate 3,414, forward strand.
AAAGAACACATGAAGGAGGAAGAACAAGCTCAGAACCGTTCTAGGGAGGGTTCTACGGAAAGAAAAGATAATGGATCTTCCCCTCCAGTATCTGCACAATCCGAGCAGGAGAGTGTAAAAACAGAGACCCAAGAAGCAGAGCTTCAAGCTCGCATGGAAAGTCGCATACAGGAATTAGAAGCAGAAAATGCTCAATTAAAAGACCAATACCTTCGAAAATTGGCGGAATTGGATAATTTCCGCAAGCGTATGCTGCGGGAAAAACAAGAGGCCATTCAATTCGCCAATAAACAGTTGTTAATGGATTTGGTGCAAGTTTTAGACGACTTTGATCGAGCCATCCAATCTGCCAATACTGCGAAGGATTTTGAATCCTTTCATGAGGGCATAACCCGGATCGAGAAAGGATTCTATGAACTTCTAGAACGAAAATGGGGACTAAAACGGATAGATTCTGTGGGTAAGCCCTTTGATCCGAATCTGCACGAGGCTATTTTGAGCGAAGAACGGGAGGATCAGACCGAGTCTATTGTTTTAGAGGATTATCAAAAGGCTTACACGTTGCATGACAAGCTGTTGCGAACAGCAAAAGTAAAGGTCTCCTTACCCAAAGGAAAAGAAACCTCTAACGTAGAGGATGAACAAAACACAATGGCAGAAACTTAAAAGTTTCTAACAGAGAGGAGCATGTACTATGGGAAGAATTATTGGAATTGATTTAGGAACCACGAATTCCTGCGTAGCAGTAATGGAAAATGGAGAACCGGTTGTAATTCCTAACTCCGAAGGTCAACGAACAACACCTTCTATTGTTGCTTTTACAAATAAAGGGGAACGGTTGGTAGGACAACCTGCGAAAAATCAGATGATTACCAACCCGGAAAACACCGTCTACTCCATAAAACGATTCATGGGAAGAAGGTACCATGAGGTAACCGAGGAAATTCGAATGGTGCCATACAAGGTTGTAGAAGATTCTGCGGGGATGGCCCGAGTAGAAATTATGGGAAAACAATATTCTCCACCCGAAATCTCGGCAGCCATTCTACAAAAAATGAAAGAGACTGCAGAAGACTATCTAGGGGAAAAAGTAACCGAGGCAGTTATTACCGTACCTGCGTACTTTAACGATTCTCAACGGCAAGCAACGAAAGATGCGGGTAGAATCGCGGGTTTAGAGGTGAAAAGAATCGTAAATGAGCCAACAGCTGCAGCTTTAGCCTATGGTTTTGAAAAAAGCAAGAAAGAAGAAAAAATTGCTGTGTATGATCTTGGGGGAGGAACCTTTGATATTTCCATTCTTGAATTAGGGGATGGGGTATTTGAAGTAAAATCCACCAATGGAGACACCCACCTAGGAGGGGATAATTTCGATCAGCGGATCATGGACTGGCTAATCGAAAACTTTAAGAGAGATTTTGGAATCGATTTATCCCAGGATCGCATGGCTCTGCAGAGGCTGAAAGAAGCAGCAGAGAAAGCTAAGAAAGAACTTTCTTCTACTCACACTACAGAGATTAACTTACCCTTTATTACCGCAGATGCCTCAGGTCCAAAGCATCTACTTTATACTCTTACCCGGGCAAAACTAGAGCAGCTTATTGGCGATTTAATTGAAAGAACCCGTGGGCCAGTGGAACAGGCGCTAAAAGATGCTGGTTTAACAGCTAAAGATATCGATGAGGTAATTCTAGTGGGAGGTTCCACCCGAATTCCTGCGGTTCAGGCTTTAGTACGAGAAATGTTTGGTAAAGAACCTCATAAGGGAGTAAACCCCGACGAAGTAGTTGCGGTAGGAGCGGCCATCCAAGGAGGAATCTTGGGGGGAGAAGTTAAAGACGTACTCCTGTTAGATGTTACTCCTCTATCCTTGGGTATAGAAACCTTGGGAGGGGTCTTTACGAAGCTAATCGAGCGAAACACCACTATTCCTACCAAGAAGACCCAGATTTTCTCCACCGCTGCGGACAACCAAACCGCGGTTTCTATCCATGTGCTGCAGGGCGAACGGGAAATGGCAAGTATGAACCGAACGCTTGCCCGCTTTGACTTGGTAGGTATTCCTCCTGCTCCCCGAGGTGTCCCTCAGATTGAGGTCACGTTTGATATCGATGCTAATGGTATTCTGCACGTATCTGCTAAAGATCTAGGTACAGGCAAGGAGCAAAAAATCCGTATCGAATCATCCTCCGGTCTAAAGGAAGAGGAAATCCAACGGATGGTTCGAGAAGCAGAGGAACATGCAGAGGAAGACCGGCGCTTAAAAGAGACTGCAGAAGCTAGGAATGAAGCCGATACCCTAATCTATAACACAGAAAAAACCTTACGGGAATTCGGGGATAAAGTTTCAGAAGCAGATAAAAAACGGATAGAATCCGCCATTGCCGAACTGCGGTCCGTGTTGGATAGTAAGGATGTGACAAAAATCCGGGACAAAACAGAGGCCTTAAAACAGGCGGCCTTCCGGATTTCCGAAGAGGTGTACAAACAAGCTCAACAGAGATCGGGTGGTAGTTCCACGAGTAGTAAGTCTTCAGATGGGGGCGCAAGCAAAACAAGTTCTAAGCCCAATGTTGAAGATGTAGATTACGAAGTGGTGGATGACGATAAGAAATAAACTTTCTAATAGGTGTGGCAACTTTGGCAAAACGAGATTATTACGAGGTCCTCGGGGTTCCCCGAGGAGCCTCTTTGGATGAAATTAAAAAAGCGTACCGTAAACTAGCGGTTCAATACCATCCAGACAAAAACCCAGGTGACAAGCAGGCCGAGGAAAAGTTTAAAGAAGCTACCGAAGCCTACGAAGTGCTTTCTGATCCGAAAAAACGGGAAGCCTATGATCAGTATGGCTTTGCGGGCTTAGAAGGTATGGGAATGGGTGCGGGGGGTAGTGCTCATGATTTTTCCACTGTATTTCGGGACTTCGAAGATATTTTTGGAGATTTTTCTGGTATCTTTGACTCATTCTTTGGCACAAGCAGTCGGAGGAGAACAGGAACAAGCAGAACCACTCTGCAAAAAGGAGCAGACTTACGGTACGATCTTGAAATAGATTTTAAAGATGCGGTACATGGAACCAAGGTAGAAATTGCTTACTACCGGAATGCTCCTTGTGGTATCTGTGGGGGGACGGGTGTAGAAGTTGGGGGGGGAAGAAAGATTTGCCCAACCTGTGGAGGAACAGGACAGGTACGAAGGAACTCAGGTTTTTTCTCCATTGCTTCTAGTTGTCCCCAATGTGGAGGCGAGGGATACATCATTGATCATCCTTGCAAGCATTGCCGAGGTACAGGACTCCTAAAAAAACAACAAAAAATAAAGGTAACGATTCCTTCGGGAATCGAAGACGGGAAGCGGATAACTATCCCCGGCCAGGGAGATGCGGGTCCCAATGGAGGACCTAGTGGGGATCTCCATGTAATTATCCATGTCCGGCCTCATGAATATTTTGAACGGGATGGATATGATGTATACTGTGCCATACCCATAAGCATAACTCAGGCAGCTCTAGGTGCCGAATTATACATACGGAACCTGGAAGATAAACGAATTCGTCTAGAAATACCTCCGGGCACCCAGAATGGAAAAATTCTCCGTTTAAAAGGCGAAGGGTTCCCGTATCCGGGTCAACCGGGGAAAAAAGGCGATATGTATATTAAGGTGTTTGTACAAATACCTACCCGTCTTTCTAGTAGAGCTAAAAATCTTTTAAGAGAACTTGCCGATATTGAAGGAGAAAACAACGAACCACGCCCTATACCTTTGTCAGAAATAGGGAATCGGTAAGGATACTGCATGAAACGTACGTTCTTAATTGTTTGTTTACTCCCCTTTTTTTCTTTCTCTCCAATATACGGATCTACTAAAGAAATGAACATTGAAAATATACGGAGGGAAACCTATGCTTCTTTTGCCTCTATAAAAACTACTCGATTAGAGTTTGACCGAAATAAAGATGGAAAGGTAGATCAGGTAATGATACTGGATGAAAAGGGGAAAAAGCTCTATGAAGAGTTGGACTATAATTACGATGGCATAATGGATGACCTCTGCTTTTTCCAGAATGGTGCGCTCCATCAGGAATGGATCGATACAAACTTTGATGGTATGATTGATCTTTGGGTATACCTCTATAAAGGAACCTATGTGGAAAAATACGAGAGGGATACCAATTTTGACGGCATAATAGATAAAGTCAAACAATTTGGTCAAAACAAGTAAGCACCCATGCCTCGTTATATCTTTTCTATTCATAGCATCGAGGCTTATTTAGAACAGAACCCTCCGGGAATAGCTCTCTTTTTAAGCAAGGAAAGTTCTAGAATCCTCGCTTTAGAGAAGAAAGCAAGAAATAAAGGAGTGCCGGTTCGATGGATCCCAAAAAAGGTTATTCCTCCTTTTGTAGATCCAACCCAATGGAAAGGAGCCTATTTGGAGGTACCTGACAGAAATAATAAAATACAAACCTTAGAAGAAGTTGTTTCGTCGGGGGGAGAGCACTCCTGTATTCTTGTACTGGATGAAGTAACAGACGTTCAGAATTTAGGAGCTATACTACGATCTGCCGATCTTTTTGCGGTAGATTGTGTTGTGTTGCCTGCAAGAAGATCGGCAAAGCTAACTCAAGCGGTGGAAAGAAGCTCTTCGGGAGCAAGTGCGTATGTAACTATAATTGAGGTACCGAATCTAGTGAGAGCCCTAACCTATTTGAAACAGGTTGGTTATTGGGTGTATGGAGCCCATATGGAGGGAGAGATTATTACTCAAGTAGATTTTCAGAGAAAAATAACATTAGTGTTAGGTGGGGAAGATAAAGGGTTAAGCCGTCTTGTACAAACTACCTGTGACCAGCTAGTTCGAATACCTATGACAGGGCATGTAGGATCGTTCAATGTTGCTGTGGCTACCGGCATCCTGTTGTATGAGATGCGGCGACAGCAAGGTTTTCCTAGTTTTAATTAGGGAAGGGGATTCTACTTTCTACATTCCGGCACATCGGGCAAGAGTATGCCTATATCCTTCCGATACCAGGCTCCTTCGAAGCATACGTTCGATATTTGAGCATACGCTTTAGAAGCAGCTTCAAAGATATTGTTGCCCATCCCAACTACAGTAAAGCATCTTCCCCCTTGGGTCTTTAGGTTCCCGGATGAATCTCGATAGGTGGATGCATGAAAGATTAGGACAGACCCATTTCCTTGCCCTTGTTTTAAATCCACGGGTAAATGCTTTTTATACTCTCCTGGATAACCAGGTGCGGCAACTACTACGCCTACGCAAGCTTTATCAGGAGGTATAAAAGGAAACTGGTTTAATCCACCCGTCGTAATAGCTTCGGCAAGATTGCCCATGTCGTTTTTTAATACGGGCAAAAGAACTTGCGTTTCGGGATCTCCTAAGCGGACATTATACTCTAACACTTTGGGCCCTTCTTGGGTTATTATTAATCCTAAGTAGAGCACTCCTTGGTACAACAAACCTTCCTTTTCCAATCCTTTAAAGGTAGG
>JBDNDI010000086.1:0-8837 GCA_046719195.1 Spirochaetales bacterium
CGGATATAGGGCATACAGAATTCGTCATTCATTCTGTCGGAAATGAGGGTGCAGGAATCTTCTGAGATTCGAGCCCCGGTATCTGGAAACCAGACTCCGGAAATCATCCCATGAGCATGAAACATGTAGGGATATATCGTATGGGGTAGGAGCCCAGAGGCCTTTTGTTTCAAAAACAGTTGGTAGGTTCGAATCGCAAGACCGATTTCGCCCGCCTGCTGTTGTATCCCGATTGTAGGGTCCTTTAAAGTGGCGTATTCCCTAAAGGTTAGATGGGATTTAAGCCAAGGGTGTGCCTCAGGCTGCACAACGATCTCTAAACCAAGGGAACTCGGGAACAGGGTAGTGCCAAGGTCGGTACGAAAGGCAGGTATCCCATCATCCCCTCCTTCTAAGGCAGACTGAGCTGCGAGCACTGCTTCCTCAATAAGTTTAACCGGATCATAATGCTGTTCTACCAGGTTGTATTTAAAGTAGTTTTTCCCCTTAGCTAGATGAGGTCGGGCAAATAGCAGGGGAAAGGGACCCTCACTTTTCCAGAAAGCTTCGAAAAAGCTGAATTTTTCTAAGAGTGTTTTCACAGGTACCTCCTAAGTGGTTTTTCCCGGTAAAGGAAGAAGAAGCCTGGAAGGGTAATGGGAAAAGGAACAAGAGGCTCTGATAGGGAAGAATAAGAGCTACTGCGGATAAAGGGTATTGACAACCTATCCTCCTAGGCATTACCATATGTTCAGATACAAGAACATAATTCAAATATCTGTACTTAAGTCAGTATAAACCGCTTCCTGGAAGCGGTAAAGATCTTTTCAAGGAGGAGTTCCTATGAAACGATGGGTACTTATTTTTCTGGTGGTTCTACTGATGTTACCCTCGGCAGTATTCGCATCGGGTGCTAAGGAACAGGCTGCTCCAGCCCAAAAGTTCACCTTAAAATGGGGAGATGTTCTTTCGGCTACGCATCCTTCGGTTCAGATGATCGATCGAGTGGCTGCAGATGTAGCGGCGAAAACCCAGGGGCGAATCGAAATAAAAAGCTTCCCCGGAGGTCAGCTCGGTGGATCCCGTGACATGATCGAAGCTGTAGCCACAGGTACTCAAGAAATGGTAACCGAAGGTACAGCCAACTTTGGGCAATGGGTTCCTGCCATATCGGTTACCGAAGCACCTTACATCTGGAGGGGTATGGACCATCTGGTGAAAGCTATGAACGGTGCTATCGGAGAAGAGTTTAACAAACAACTCATAGAAAAACGCGGTATGCGTATACTCGGTACCACCTACTATGGTACTCGGCATCTTACTACGAGTAATAAACGGATAGAGAAAGTGGCCGACATGGCAAACTTTAAGCTGAGAGTACCGGAAAACGATGTGTTCCGGGCTATGGCTGAGTCTTGGGGCGCCAAGCCTACTCCGATGAACTTCAATGAATTGTACCTCGCCCTCCAGCAGAACGTGGTAGATGGACAGGAAAATCCCCTTCCCACGATTAATAATGCGAAATTCTTCGAAGTGCAGAAGTTCTTAGTATTAACCGGTCATATCATTACCCCGCGAATCGTTGTCATAAACGAAGGGGTATGGAAGAAAATTCCTGCTTCCGATCAAAAGGCTTTGAAGGAAGCAGTAGATGCGGGCATTGCCTGGCAGAACGAGCAGATCCAAAAGCAGGAAAATGAACTGGTAGAAAAATTTAAAGCTGCGGGAATGACGGTTATTCAGCCCAATGTAGAAGAGTTCCGCAAAGCCGTATTAGATGTAGTACCTAAAAAATTCGAATCCCGATGGGGAGTGGGTATGTGGGACAAGATACAAGCCATAAAGTAAGTAGGAAAAGTCAGTAGGAGTTCGGTATGAAAAGAAACCAGTGGGAGATCGTGTATCAAGCCGTAAACCGTGCCCTGAATGCCTTTGGGGTAGGATTGTTTATCGTGATTTTTTGTGTAGTGCTCTTACAGGTATTTATGCGGTACGTACTAGGATCTCCCCTGGTTTGGTCAGAAGAACTAGCTCGTTATGTATTCATTTGGGTGTCCTATTTGGGGTGGGTATTTGCTTGCCGTAGCAATACCCACATCCGGATCTCTGCTTTATTTGACCTGTTAAGTCCACCGGTAAAAGGAATTATTGAGAAAATCAACTATGCCTTGATTCTAGGCTTTGCCCTTGTGCTGGGCTGGTTAGGGTTCCGGATGGTATTAAAAAACCTGGATGTGCCTACCATTACCCTGTTTTTTACCTATGCTTTTGTATATCTAGCGGTACCTCTTACTTGTCTACTAATAGTGTTTGAGACCCTTGGCAAACTCTTTTTAAAGGGTAAACAGTCATGACCGGTATCTTTCTTCTTTGGCTCTTGTTGATGTTATTAGGTACACCTATTTTTGTGAGTTTAGGAGTTGCCTCCCTTCTTCACCTGCTTGTCGCCGACCTAAATCTGCTTACCCTTCCCCAGCGAATTACAAATGCAGCAAACTCTTTTCCCCTCTTAGCTGCCCCCTTTTTTATCCTTATGGGGAATATTATGAACACATCCGGGGTAACCCGAAGGATATTCAACTTTGCCAATACCCTGGTTGGCTGGTTGCGGGGAGGGCTTGGACACGCCAATATTGTGGCAAGTATGATTTTTGCAGGCATGTCTGGGTCTGCTGTGGCAGATGCAGGAGGATTGGGCACCATCGAAATAGAAGCCATGCGGGAGCGTGGGTACGATATTGATTTTTCTGCTGCGGTTACCGCAGCCTCTGCTACTGTAGGCCCCATTATTCCTCCGAGTTTACCTATGATCATCTATGGAGTGCTTGCGGACACATCGGTAGGCAAGCTCTTTCTCGGGGGCATACTGCCAGGCTTTTTAATGGGAATCTCAATGATGGTCTTAGTGGGTTGGATTGCCCGCAAGCGTGATTATCCAAAAGAGCCATTCCCCACTCTACCTTCCCTTTGGAAGAGTTTCCGCGAAGCATTCTGGGCCCTGCTTGCACCGGTAATTCTTTTTGGGGGAATCGTGTCCGGGGTATTCACCCCCACTGAAGCCGCCGTGGTAGCTGCTTTTTATGCACTGATATTGGGGCTTTTTATCTACCGGGAGTTTCATATAAAAGAACTGCCTCGCCTGATACTGATGACCATGGAAACAAATGGTGTGGTGCTCGCCTTAGTAATGACAGCCGTACTATTTGGCTGGAATCTTTCGGTGGCCGATGTTCCCCAGACACTAGGAAGGGTGCTTCTCTATCTGTCTTCGAATCCTATCATCGTTCTTCTCATTATTAATGTATTTCTTTTACTTGTAGGATGCTTTATGGAAGCGATTGCAGCTATGATGATTCTTATTCCTATTCTTTTACCCGTAGCTATCCGTTTACAGATCGATCCGATCCAATTCGGAGTAATCATTGTGCTAAACTTAATGATAGGAACCATTACCCCGCCGGTAGGAATTGTGTTGTTTGTTACCGCAAATGTAGCTAAAATTTCCTTCGAACGGGTTACAAAAGCCACCCTCCCTTTTCTTATTCCCTTGCTCGTTGTCTTATTTCTTGTTACCCTCCTACCGCCCCTAACAGGATGGTTGCCTTCGATTTTAATGGGAAAGTGAAGAGGTAAAACCTTGAGGAGGGTAGTATGGTAAATTCGGTTTTGCGGGCGTTTACAATTCTAACATTACTAGGCAAGAAGGGCCGGTTAACCCTTTCCCAAATTTGCAGGGAGCTAAAAATCCCGAAAAGTACTACCTTCTCGATCCTAGAAACCTTAGAAAAAGAGCAGGCAGTTGTTCGGGAAGAAGAAACGGGTATGTATACCCTTGGCATACGCCTCCTGGAACTAGGACAAGAGGCCCAAGTGAACTTTGAGTTGCGAAGGGTAGCAAGCCCCGTATTGCAACAACTAAACCGAGACATCGACGAGACTGTGCATCTCACCGTATTAGATAAGGATGAAGTGCTGTATGTAGATTGTTACGAGTCCTCAAAGCGGTTGCGAACCTACTCAGTTATTGGCGTTCGCGCACCGCTGTATTGTACCGCGGTAGGAAAAGCTATTTTGGCCTTTTTGGAAGAGGATGAGAGGGCCCAACTTCTAAACCGAATAAACCTGGAACGCTTTACTCCTAATACACTTACAAATAGGGAAGCTTTATTAAAAGATTTAGAAGAGGTCCGTAAACGGGGATATTCCCTGGATAATATTGAACACGAGGAGGGAGTTCGTTGTGTAGGTGCCCCTATATACAATAACAAGGGCCGGGTATGTGCATCCCTCTCTATTTCAGGTCCTTCCTCCCGGATTACCGAAGAACGCATATCCTTCTACGGCTCTAAAGTAACCCAAACCGCTCAGGAAATATCGCGGCGATTGGGGTATCGGGATATGGCTAAAGAGTAATCCAGACGACTTAGGTAATTTTCTGGCTCCTCAGGTATCAGGACGGGTCCAGGGGTTAAAAGTGAGGTAAATCTAAACCGTGCCCCTCTGTGCCCCTAGATTTCGGGCATTGACAGAGAGAAACTTCAAAGGTATACTGTTTTTATATAAGAAAATTGTTCATATTTATGAACAGAAAGGAGAGGTGTATGAAAAAGACAATTCTAACCTTAGCGGTGCTTGCCTGTTTTGTAGGTACCCTCTTTGCTGCGGGTGCTAAAGAAGCCCCGAAAGCTCAACAGTTCAAGCTTAGTTTCTCTTCGGTAAGTGTTCCCAATGATGCTCACACCAAAGCTATGTACGCATTTAAAGAAAACATCGAAAAACTTACCAACGGGCAGATTACTGTAGATGTGTACCATTCGGGGCAGCTCTTTACCCAGGAAGCGCAGAACCCAGCTTTGCAGAAGGGTACCCTAGATATGGCTTATGTGGATCCCAACTGGCTTACCGACTGGGTTCCCTACATGTCTATGTTTGCTGCACCTTATGTGTTCAAGAGTTACGACCACATGACGAAAACCTTTAACAGTGATTTCGGAAAGCAAATATTCGAAGATGTGGCCAAAAAGGCCAACATTCGTCCTTTAGGAGCTTTCTATCTCGGAACCCGTCAATTGAACCTGCGGGACATTGGTCGGGAAGTTCGTACTCCGGCAGACATGAAGGGTGTAAAACTCCGGATGCCCAACTCTCCCTCTTGGTTACTGATGGGCCGGGCTTTAGGTGCGAATCCTACACCCCTGTCTTTTACCGAAGTGTATATGGGGCTCAAAACAGGGACAATTGATGGACAGGACAACCCCCTACCTACCAATAAAAATGCCAAGTTTTACGAGGTAACCAAGTATATTATCCTAACCGATCACTATATTAACCCATTGTTCCCCGCTATAAACGAAACCAAATGGCAATCTCTCGGGCCTAGCTTACAGTCAAAAATGTTCCAGGCTATTGAAGAGGCACGAAAGGTTTGTGACAAAACAAACCTGGATGCAGAAAAGGAACTAGTGGAATTCTTCAAGAGCCAGGGCTTAACCGTTATTGTTCCGGACAAAGAAGCATTTATTAAGTATGCTCGAGAAGTAGTAATGGGCGATAAAGAAGCCACAAAGAATTGGGATATGGCTCTCTTTCAGAAAATACAGGACATAGCGAAATAAGTATCCTATACCCGTGGTACGTTGCTTAATGCCCCCGTCTGAGAGACGGGGGCTTTTCATACTTAGGCGTACGGTATGGACAGATATATATAGTTAGTTGATAAAAGATGCATAAACCTAGCCCGGCCGGCTCATCAAAATACGGGCGGATCAAAGGAGCCTTGCATGTCAGATGCTTCCCTTAAAGCACTAGCGAAGGGAATAGCCAGAGTCCTACTTGATCTAGTAGAACTTTGGATTCCTGTAATTACTTTCGCTTCCATGTTTTTGGTGTTTGTAATTGCCATCTTTTTCCGGTATGTCTTGAATCACCCGTTAACCTGGCCGTATGAACTTTCCATTATCCTTTTTATCTGGACTACTCTCTTTGGTGCAGGATACGCCAAACGGGAAAACGCTCATGTAGTGTTTAGTGTTCTCTACGACCGTCTTTCCCCTCGACTGCAGAGACTCAGCCGGATTGTGGCAGAGCTAGTAGTTCTATCCGCCTTCCTAATAGCTTTTCGTGCTTCGGCTAGCTACATCCTATTTTGGAAAACTTTAAAAACCCCTGCCCTAAGAATTTCCTTTGATATTGTGTTTTTTCCCTACATACTATTTATGCTAGTTATAATCGGGCGATCCCTGTACAATCTAGTCTTTGACCTACGGAATCCGGCTCAGAAAGGGAAAGAGAAGGAGGCTCTACCATGAGTTTACCCCTACTTGTGTTTATTCTTGCTTTTGTAGCTATTTTTATTTTCCGGATTCCCATCTCGCTAGGAATGATCGCTGCCTCGACCTTCTATGTGTGGGCGAAGGGCCTAGATTTAGGGATGGTAGCCGAGAAGATACTTTCTAATCTGTATGCAAAAGACATTCTCCTTGCAGTACCCCTGTTTATATTTACCGCAAATGTAATGAATACTAGCAAAGTAACTAACCTGATTTTCGAGTTTGCCAATACCCTGGTGGGCCGGTGGCGGGGAGGGATGGGTCATGTGAATGTTTTGGCTTCCCTTATTTTTTCCGGTATGACAGGTTCTGCCGTGGCCGATGCATCGGGTTTGGGAGTTATGGAAATTCAAGCCATGCGGGAAGCCGGGTATGACGATGATTTTAGTTGCGCTATCACCGCTGCATCGGCAACCATAGGCCCTATTTTCCCACCCAGTATTCCTATGGTGTTCTACGCCATGCTTTCCAGCACCTCTATTGGAAGCCTATTTATGGCAGGAATGACACCCGGAGTAATCATGGCTCTTGCCTTAATGCTCTACATTGCGTTCATTGCAGGAAAAAGAAAGTATCCCTATGGTCCGAAATATACCCGACGCCAGTTTCTATTGAACACGTTCCGCGCGATCCCTGCCCTTCTGACCCCGGTTATTCTTTTAATCGGAATTTACACAGGTATTGTTACCCCCACCGAGGCAGGTGCCCTAGCCGCTTTTTATGGAATAGTGATTTCTGTACTAGTCTACCGGTCTTTAGGCTGGAAAGATATGTGGAAAGTATTGGTAGATACAGTAAAGGCAACAGGAAATCTTTCTTTAATAGTAGGGGCTGCGTACGCCGTTTCTTATGTAGTAGCTGTAGAGCAGATTGCCGATATGGTTTCGGCAATAATTTTATCCATAACCGAGAACAAGTACATTTTACTTTTCGTAATCAATCTACTTTTCTTCATTTTAGGTATGTTTATAGATACCTCCACCATTACCCTAGTGTTTATTCCCATGGTGCTCCCCTTAGCGGAACGATTGGGCATTGATTTTGTGCACCTCGGGGTGGTGATTGTACTTAACATGATGATCGGTTTGCTTACTCCCCCTTTTGGTGTTTTGCTTTTCATTACTTCTGGCATTTCTGGAACGCCTTTACGCGGAATTATTCGGGAGGTCTGGCCTATGATTGCAGTCCTTGTGGCTGTGCTAATCCTCATAACTTATGTACCCGAGGTTGCACTCTGGGTTCCTCATACTTTTTTTAACTAAGGAGAATGTATGAAGACTTCAACTGGGAAACTGGAAGGGGTTATCCCCGCACTACTTATTCCGTATCGAGAAAATGGCGCAATAGATTTTGCCCTGTTGGAGAAACAGACCGATTACCTTGTATCAAAGGGAGTCCATGGAATCTTTATTAATGGTTCTACCGGCGAAAGCGCGTATCTCTCCACAGATGAGAAGGCGGAGATTGTAAAAACCGTAGTGGCGGTTGCCCGGAAAGCAAGGTCTACCAACCCCGCAACCCCCGCTCTCTGTGCTGCCTGTATCCAGCCTTCCACAGAACAGACCCTGAAAGAACTTGAGGTTATGGCAAAGTTAGAACCGGATTATATTGTGGCTGTTACTCCTTTCTATTTCAAGGTAGACCAGGATATTATTCTAGACCATTATCGCAAGATTGCCAAAGCGAGCCCTGTACCGGTCATTGCCTATGATATTCCTTCCTGTACCCACAATAAAATTCACCTGCACACGATTCTAAAGATTGCCGAGATCCCTAACATCCACGGAATCAAAGACAGCTCCGGAGACTTTATTACCTTCTGCCGGGCCATATCTACACCGGTGAAGGAGGGTTTTTCCTGGATTCAAGGGGACGACTACCTGGATGCCGCTTCCTTTCATATGGGCGCTTCAGGCATTGTAACCGGAACCGGAAATGTATGGATCGATCCGTATCTAGAACTATTCCAAGCTATCCGAGCAGGGGATAGCAAGAAAGCAAACGAGTGTCAGAAAAAAATCAATGCCCTCTGTGAGGTATTCCAGGTAGTCGGGGGTAAGGTTATACCGGGAATTAAGACAGCAACCTACCTTTTAGGCCGCAGTAACCGCTGGATGCACCAACGCGCCATGACTCTTACAGAGGAGGAGATCACGCGGGTGCGGAAGGTGTTAGAAGGTCTAGGACTCCTTTAGCCAGGGGTTGGGAGGCTTATGGGCTGAAAGGAAATCTAGCTGAGGAGAGCTCAATGGGGTGTTGATAGTCTTACAGGGTTGGGAGGCTTATGGACTGGGGAAATCTAATCCGCAAGGGTTGGGAAAACCAAGGGAATGAGGGTACAAGAACATTTGAAAAGGAGAAGCAAGAACGGTTGTACTCTCCAAAAGTACGGCTTACGGAACTACATACCCTTAGGTGCTCCAACTACCCGCGAACCGCTAAGGGGGGATGAACCGTACATCCGCGTTTCTTTAGGGTTTACCCCTCTTTTTTACCGGTCTCATTTAGGCATCGATTTTTCCGAGCCCT
>JBDNDI010000087.1:0-8820 GCA_046719195.1 Spirochaetales bacterium
ATCTTCTATTCGAAGGGAGCCGAAATTAACCCAGGAAGATCATCTTCAGCATCCCGTAGGAAGAGTAGGGCAAGGGGAGGATATTGCCCGCCTAGTGCTCTTCCTCCTAGATCCAAAAAACTCCTTTATTACGGGCCAGAACTTTATTGTAGATGGTGGAATGACAAAGAAGATGATCTATGTGTAAGCCCTTTTAATCAATTATTCATATTTCCCTAACTTTTTATTAACAAAAACTCAGTTCCTTACCCTTAGGGAGGAACTATCGGTGCGTATTGCCTATTCGTGTGCCGGAGAAGGTTTGGGACATGCGGCCCGATTGGTGGCCCTTTCTCCTTACCTAGAGGAGCGTTACAAAGTCTTCTACTTTGTACCTTCTCACTTGCATGGTTTTATTCAGGAGAAGGTTGGTTTTAGTCCTATAGAAGATTTGCCTTATTTTCGATTCGTAAAAGAAGCAGATCGGGTCCGCTGGTTGGCGACCGCATTTGAAACTGTTCCCCGTTTAATTCAGTTTCCCCAGGAAGTAGAAAAGCTAGTTCGTAAACTTAAGAAGTTTCGTATACAGGGAGTTATAACCGATTATGATCCCTATCTAGCCTGGGCTGGTAAACTAGCAGGGATACCCGTGTTGCAATTGAACCATCCGGGAATTATTGCTCGGAAAGTTTCCTTTCATCCTCTCAGTTGGCTTCCCGCACTTACCAGCCTGTTTTTAGAAGGACCCTGGACAGAAAGGATGCATATTTCTTTTTTCCTTGGAGATGTAGGACCTTTATTCAGGGAAAGCTTATTCCGTTATCCGGTTCGGGATGAAGGGTACCTTTTAGTAAACTTAAAATCCTCCTATCGTGCTCCGGTACTTAAAGTGTTAGAAAAATATCCGGGAATACCCTACAGGCTGTTTCCAAACAAAGGAGAAAATTTCGAAGAAGCCTTAGCGGGATGTCGGGCCGTACTTTCCTCTGCGGGTCATCAGATTATTGCTGAGGCCCTGGTTCTTTCAAAACCCATTTTAGTAATCCCTCAAAAAGGTCAGTGGGAACAACAGTTAAATGCTTCTATGCTGAAGAAAACGCGAAAAGGTGAGGTAACTTCCCTTAAACGTCTGGAGCAGGATCTACCCCAATTCCTTTCCCGATTAGAAGAGTACCGCTCAGTAAACACCTTGCCTTTAGGTTTCACCCTAAAAGACGGAACCAAGGACCTAGTTGAGAGAATCGAGGCCTTTTTCAGTCAGAACTGTACAGGAACCGCCAAGGGCTTCCTAAAGCCCTCCCAGGTGGGTAAAATTCATAAAACAACTCCATGGAAATCTATCTACCCCCTCCCGGGCCCGTAATTCACTTTTTACCCAAAACCTACCTATCCTATACCCTTGATATCTCTTATTTACTCGGGGGACATTGGTGGGGCAAGGAACAGAGAAATTGCCGGGGTCTAGGTATCCAGAAAGTAGAACCCCTGGAACTGAAAGATCCGAAGTTAATCCGTTGGGCTTCTTATCTATCCCCAGCTTTCCTGCGAATTGGGGGTACAGAAGCCGATAGAGTATATTATAGAATAAAAAAGAAACTTCCCCCACCGGAGCGTACCCAGGTAGATTATCAGCTTGTATTAAAAAAGAAACAATGGAAACAAATTATTTCCTTTACCCGAAAAGTTGGAGCAAATCTTATTTTTACATTGAATTGTGGCTGGGCAGACCGTACAGAGACCGGAGATTGGGACAGTCTAAATGCCCAGCGGCTTATTGCTTACACTGCTCGGAAAAAACTGCCCGTGGCAGGGTGGGAACTAGGCAACGAAGTTAACGGATATTTATTTATCGAAGGAGTCCGGTTCCGTGTATCTGCTTTGCAGTATGTAAACGATTTTCTTAAACTATCTCAGCTTGTTCAAGAACTGCATCCTCAAGCTCGGGCAATCGGGCCTGCTTCAGCCTTTTGGCCCTTTGTGGGAGAACCTCATCCTATCATTCCTTCTCTAGCCTCTTGCCAGGACTTGAACGATAAAGATGTAATCAGCTGGCACTTCTATCCTCTACAATCCAACCGGGGAAGGTTTGCCCTGCGACGGGTTAGCCTGAAACGAAGTTTGTCTCTAACAATTTTTAAAGAGGCGGAAAAATTTGCTAAGAGGATTCGAAAATATCTGGGGAATCGGGAGTTTTGGTTAACCGAAGCAGGACACGCTCTATACGGGGGAGAGCCAGGTCTTTCGGATACGTATGTTTCTACCCTTTGGTGGTTAGATCTTTTAGGGAGAATGGCTAAAGTTGGAGTTAGCCACGTATTTCGGCAAACTTTAGTGGGTTCTGACTATGGACTGTTATATCCCGATACGCTAGATCCCCGTCCTGACTACTACGCTTCCTTTCTCTGGAAGAAACTCATGGGGCAGGGAGTATGTGACCTGCCTCCCTCTCCTTCAAAAAGGGTATTTTGGTACTGCCATACTACCGAAGGCAAGAAAAAGTCTTTTACCTATTTAATAGTAAATTTAAATTCCCAGCCTATTACTCTATATTCCCCTGGTCCTATTAAAGCTCAGTATATATTACAGGCAGAAGGCCAGGTGAATTCCTACAATGTACTTTTAAACGACACCTTGGTAGAACCCAATTTAGTTACGGACTGGCATAAAAAGAAACTAAAGGAAATATATAACCTGCGAAATAAAGAAACGAGCCTGGTTGTACCTGCCTATGGCTGTGCTTTTCTAGTGGTTCGATTCTGAGTATCTTAGTGCCATGGATATTTTTACCCATGCTCTAAGTGGAGCTGTGGCAGCCTTTGTGTATACCCCCCGGCGTACTTCTACCTCAACCCAAGAGTGTGTAAGCAAGAACCTAGCTGTGGAATCTATAAATCAGAGCGATGAGTTCCGAATAAATGAGACCCGAAAAGGAGTCCGTTGGGCTCTTTTTATTGGTTCTCTTTTACCGGACATAGATATCGTATTCCTTTTAGGAGGATGGTCCCTCTACCGTATCTACCATCGAGGCCCTACTCACTCACTTATAGGGGTTTTTATATTAGCTTTGTTTCTTACCCTGCTTTTAGGTAGAAAGTACTCTTTAGCAGGTAAGAAAAAAATATTCTTTGCTTCTCTTTTAGGAATGGCTATGCACCTTGCCCTGGATCTTATTACTTCCTATCGTACTTACCTGCTTTGGCCTTTTTCCGACTACCGATTTGCCCTAGGTATTGTACGCTTTCGCGATCGTACGGGTTGGGCGGTACTTGGCTCAGCCCTAGGACTTGCGTGGGGCGTAAGTAAATTTCTTAAACAAGAACACCGAACTCCCATAATCAGCGGTATGGGGCTTATACTCTATGCCGGTTATATTTTTCTGCAAGCTGGAGTAAGGTAGCATGGCACCTACGCAACCAAACCAAAAGCTACCGCGACTATTAAAGGCTACCTCTCTACGGTGTTTCCCGGAAACTATATCCACTAAAGATTGTTTGCGGGAAGCAAAGAAAGCAGGCTATAAAGGTATTGAAGTCAACTTTGATGGACGATTCGATCTTTTCTGTCCGGCCCCCGTGCTCCAAGAACTAAAACAGATGGCTTCGGATTACGGTATGTGTATTGTTTCGGTTTATTCCCGGCAACAATGGAAAACCCCTATTTCTAGCCGGGATTTTTCCCGACGATCTAAAGGCATGGAAGCGATTCAGTGGCTCATTGAAGTAGGAGCTTTTTTAGAAGCTCCCACCGTGCTTACCATTCCGGGAGCCGTAGACAATTCGATTCTTTCTCCTGAGGTGGAAGTACTACCCTACGAAGAAGTATACAGCCGGGTACAGGAAGGGCTGACCCAATTGGCACCCCTAGCCGAACAGGCCGGTATTATTTTAGCCTTAGAGAATGTTCCTAACAAGTTTCTTCTAAGTCCTCTAGAGTTTAAACGGTTCCTGGAAGAGATCAAGAGTCCTGCGATCGGTTGTCATTTTGATATAGCCAATTGTTTATACTCAGGTGGATACCCCGAACAATGGATTCGCTTGCTAGGTACCCATATTAAGGCTATACATGTAAAAGACTATAAAATCTCTGTTGGAACCCTTGCAGGATTCTGCGATATTTTTGAAGGGGATGTTCCCTGGAAAGAGGTCTGTACTTCCCTCCGAGAAATTGGCTATACGGGGGCTCTTATATCCGAAGTGTTACCCCCGTACAAATACCACCCCGAAGTTCTATGGAAGTCCGCAGCGATCGCCTTAGAGTGTTTGAGAAAGGAAATTCTGAATGAAAACTATTCCTGAACAAATTCAGGCCCTCGGAAGCGATCTTGTAGAGTGGAGGAGGCAGTTTCACCAGATTCCTGAGACAGCTTTACAGGAAACGAAAACAGCCTCTATTATAGCCGAAAAACTCTCTTCCTGGGGATTAGAAGTACAGACCGGAGTAGGAAAAACCGGTGTTGTAGGAATTTTGAAAGGGCAATCCAAAGGAAAAACTCTAGGAATCCGGGTAGACATCGATGCCCTTCCGGTTACAGAAGAAACCGGGCATTCTTTTGCTTCGAAGCATCCTGGAGTCATGCACGCCTGCGGCCATGATGGCCACATTACGATTGGTCTAGGAACGGCCCGGATTCTTTCTCTTAATCGGGGACTACTGAAAGGAACCGTAGTGTTTTTCTTCCAACCCGCGGAAGAAACCCTGAACGGCGCTCAGGCTATGTTGGATAGCGGTATTTTAAAGGAAATAAAATTAGATGGAATAGTGGGACTCCATATATGGCCGGATTTCCCTTTGGGTACCGTGGCCGTACAGAGCGGTCCAGTAATGGCCGCCGTGGATAGGTTTTTCGTAGAAGTCGTAGGAAAAGGGGGGCACGGTGCCATGCCTCAGAAATCCATAGATCCGATTGTCCTTGCTTCCCAGGTAGTGCTTGCGTTCCAAACTTTAGTAAGTCGGGAAATCGATCCCCTAAAACCAGCGGTTGTAACAATAGGAAGAATCCAGGGGGGTACTACCTTTAATGTGATTCCTGACAAGGTGGAACTAGAAGGAACTGTGCGGACTTTTGATTCTGAGGTACGGGAGTTCCTCCCGAAGCGGATGGAACAAATCCTGAAGGGGATAACCGAGGGGGCAAGAGGTTCTTACACCTTCCAATACGAGTACGGAATACCTGCAGTGATTAACGACGAGCAGTTAGCTACCCGTATCCAGGGGGTAATACAGAAATGCCTGGGTAAGGATCAGGTGATAACGAAGATACTACCTTCCATGGGTGGGGAAGATTTCTCTCTCTTTCAGAAAGAGGCGCCGGGTGTGTACCTGTTTCTGGGGACTCACAACCCTGATCTACCTTCGTATCCACTACATCATGCCAAGTATACCCTGGATGAGAGGGTTCTACCCCTAGGGGTGCGGGTGTTTAGTGAAATAGCGCTAGATTTTTTAACTGAATTCGAATTTGCGACCGAATAAGGTGACAAGGGAAGGGACAGCCGAAATAACAGAAAATACTAATTTGTTAGCAATTTCCCCTTCTTTCTTTTATACTTAAGAACATGACTCCCTATCAAAAGGTCCTTTTTATCGATGCTTCCAACGGTTTCTACCGGATGAAGCAATATCCCTTAGAGGAATACTTTGGGCCGGTAGATCTCGGCCTGCATCTTTCGGGCCGGTACTGGTGTTTAAATATCGGTACGGGTGTATTAGCGGGTTCCATTTTGCCTGGCTCTAACCGTCTGTTGGTTACCGGCTTTTCGCCTTGCTGGAGGAGTTTTTACATCTCTAGTATGGGTGGGGCAGGGCTTGTGTTTGACAACTTAGGTATCAATATGATCTGCCTGCTGAACAAAGCCTGCACACCTTCGATTCTTTACCTGAACCGAAATCATGGCGAGGAAGTGACCGTGGAATTGATCCCTGTCAATCTTCATGAGATCTGGAACCAGGGTAGAGGAGGGGCCTATGCCCTTATGGATTATGCGCTAGAGCTGTGCGGCCCTCGATATCAGGGATCCTACCAGGCCCTCGCCGTAGGGCCAGCTGCCCTTGTTTGCGACTTTGCGGGTATATTATCTGCTCCGGTAAAGAACGGAAAAGCTACCGAGGTGGATGTTTGGGCAGGCCGGGGAGGATTCGGTACAAAACTCCTAACCGAACATGGAATCGGAGCCATTGTGTATGGGGGAACGGTGGTAGATGAAGATTTCCGGGATCGTAAGGTGGCGGATGCTTGGTTTGAGGAAAAGTACAAGCAGAAATTAGCGGTAAAGGATTTCGAGGCTACCACTAAATACCGGTTTGATCCTAGATTCGAAACGGGTGGTACCTTTGGGGTAAACTATGCGACTATCGGAGGACGTATTATTGCCTTTAACTACCGCACGTTGCACTGGACAGAAGAACAGCGGTTAGAACTGCACAATAGGTTCATCCTCTCGCATTACCTGAAACAATTCAACGAAGAGATTATTCAACCCAAACGACAGCACACTTGCGGCGAACCCTGTGCCGCGGTTTGTAAAAAAACCTATAAGGAATATAAAAAGGATTACGAACCCTACCAGACCATGGGACCTCTCTGTGGCATTTTTGACCAGCGGGCAGCAGAAAAATTGAATAAAAAAGCCGATACCGCAGGTTTCGATGCTATTTCTGTGGGAGGGGTGCTAGCTTGGCTTATGGACTGCCTAGATACCGGAGCCTTAAGCCTAGAAGATCTAGGGGTTAGCCGCAAGCCTCATTGGAAACTAGAAACCTTCGATGTTGTAAATGACTCGATGCACAATGCCGAATTAGGATGCGAACTTATAGATTCGATTTTAGAAAAACGAGGAATCTTAGACCTATCCGAAGGGGTTAGAAAGTGGGGCCGAAAGGTACGTCGTACCAAGGGGGTTCGGGTTTTGGATACGTTAATCCACACGGCAAATGGCCGGAAGGGCTGGATGATCCCCAACCAGTACTGGACTCCTGGGGTGTTGGCTCCCATGGCTATTATGGGAAAGTACTATATGCATTATGGTGCGGAGTTCTATCCCCCCCGTAAGCTCGGTCGAATTTGCGCTGAGCGGCTTAGGAAAGAACTGGTGATGGACAATGCAGGCATCTGCCGCTTCCACCGGGGCTGGGCCGAAGATATGGTGAGCGATATTTTCCAGTCTCTTTATGGTAAGGGAGAGGCTTTCCTATCTGCCGTTTCTGTTGCAGCTAGCCGTATCAATTCCCGCAATGCAAGTGTGTATTGGGAAAGTGAGGCAAACCTGGCCTTTGTACAATGTTTTTTAGAGCGAGTCCTTACAGTAGAAAAAAAGGAAGATCCGGACCTCCGGTATTGGGTAGAACAATTCCAAAAGAACAAACAGGAAGCAGCTCTAAACTACTGGTTCGAAGTGCGGAAAGGAATAGACGAATCCCTGCGGGATTTTTTGTAAAGATTCTGTTTCAATCAAACTACCCCTAAAACCGGTTATTAGATACGCGGTTTTCCATGATGTTAACTTTTTTTTCCTTGGTTCTACTGTATCATCCCTGCTCTTCGTGTTTTCAGGATTTTTGAAATGGGATAAAGTAACAAACTTGCGGAAGCCCTTGTAGACGGGAAGCAATTCCTTGTCAAAAAGGGAATCAGTGTCCATGACAACCCAGAGGATGAAAAGGATCGTGCGATTGGATAGGGCAATCAAAAGGTGTTAAAAAATACAGCGAAAGTGTATTCCAATGGTTTCTCATTTGTTCAATTAAGAATTGACAGGACACGATTTACCCTTGACAATCTAATAATATTTCGATATATATCGAAATATCGAAATATCTATGAGTGAAATTAGCCTGATTTTAAAAGCCCTCTCCGATCCCACCCGTCGTCGGATTCTTGAACTGCTGAAAGAGAAAGATCTAACTGCAGGAGAAATTGCAGAAAACTTTCCTATGGGTATGCCCACCATCAGTCATCATTTGAATTTGCTGAAAACTGCAGGACTGGTCCTTGCCGAGAGAGAAGGGCAGTACATCCTGTATTCTCTCAATACAACGGTTTTTCAGGAAATTTTATCCTGGATTTATACAATTCTGGCAAAGGAGAAAAGCCATGAGCGAAAACGAAAAAGGAAGTAAGTTTGCTCTATTTGGGGCTGTTCTATCTCTTTTGGGGATGCTGGCAATCTTTCCGCTTCTTCCTTCCAGCATTCCCCTCCACTGGAATTGGGAAGGGAAGGTAGACAGATTAGGTTCCCGATGGCATATTCTATGGATCGCTGCAGCACCGCTTTTCCTTTATCTCTTGATGGGAATCCTACCCACCCTCGATCCTAAATCCCAGTCTTACCAGAAACATGCTCGAGCATACCGGGTGTTTCGAGGGCTTCTAACTTTAGTTTTTATTGGCTTTGGGTGGATACCAGTTGCCGCAGCGTTAGGGGCAAGGATCGATGTGGGGATTCTTGTACGGGTTATAATTGGAATCCTTTTTCTGGGATTGGGAAACTACATGGGACAATTGCGGCATAATTACTTTGTGGGGATTCGTACTCCCTGGACACTGGCGGATGAACGAGTGTGGCAGAAAACCCACCGGCGAGGAAGTTGGGTGTTTGTTATGATGGGAATCGTATTCCTTGGTTCTCTTGGGGTACCCTCAAAAGTGGCTGGCATAGGGATTGCCATGGTAAGCGTGCTTCTTGGTGTGGGGTATCTGGTTGGGTATTCCTTCTGGCTATTCCGACAGGGAAGATCTGGAAACCCGCAGAAAAGATCCAGTTGAGAAAGAGCTTGAAACAGCAAAAAAGACCTTTAGCGAGCTGACAAGGGAAGTGAATCTTCATAAAAAAAGGAGGCAACCCT
>JBDNDI010000088.1:0-8738 GCA_046719195.1 Spirochaetales bacterium
AAAAGAACAATTGACAATACCCTAAACAAAGCCATCAAACCGGACAGTCCTTGTTCAAACGAACAACTATTCTATGCTTCTGATATATGTTCAGAGGCTTTGGAAGCTGCCCGGAAAAATGCTGACCTTGGTGGAGTGGGAAAGATGATTCATTGGGAGCGAAGGAATTTTTTTACTCTAAGGCAGGAAGATGTATTCCGACTACATCCAGTTTCCGGAAAAGATCGGTTTCTAGTACTGAACCCTCCGTATGGAAAACGATTAGAAATCGATGCCCCTTTCTACAAAAAACTTTTTTACCATCTGCAAAAACATTTTTCTCATTGGAAGATCTTGGTACTTCTTCCTACGTATGTACACTGGGAAGATTTTCCTCTTTCGCCTTGTAAGCACCTGGTATTCCGGCATGGAGGACTTAGAATACAGGCTTTAGTGCTAGAACCGGACTGACCATTGCCTAGAAACTATTCCTCAGGGTACAGTAGAGGCATGCAAAATTTTTCCTCAGAGTCTCAGTATTGGGAATACTTACATCGGATTGGACAGGTTCCTCAAGGATTTCGAATTGCAACAGAAGAGATCCATTTTTACCCGGTAGAGCGTCCGGTACCCAAACCCTTGCCTATGAGGTTAGTCCTGATAGAAGCAGTACATCCGGTGGAATCGTTTGCGGGAGTGTTTACCCGGAATTCCTTTCCTGGAGCGCCGGTTCTAATCGGAAAAAAGAGAATGGCACAAGAAAGGGTGCGAGGCATCCTTATAAACAACAAGGTATCCAATGTAGGAGCATCTTCTGGCGTGGCGGATGCAGAGGAAATATTGGGGGTGTTAGGCTCCCTCCGGAAAGGCAAGGCGGAGGAGTTTATTCCTGCTTCTACAGGTATCATCGGATGGAAACTCCCGAAGCAGGAAATTATTCAAGCCCTCCCTAGTTTGATAGGTAACTTAGGAAAAGCCAATTGTGCAGATGCTGCAAGGGCTATAATGACCACCGATGCCTATCCCAAACTTGCAGTCAGACCTTTAGGTGCCGGTTCTCTTGTAGGGTTCGCCAAGGGTGCGGGTATGATAGAGCCCAACCTAGCCACTATGCTCGCTTTTCTTTTAACCGATGTACATATCCCAAGGGAAGTTTTACAAACTCTTCTGCAAGAGGTGGCGGAAGAAACCTTTAACTGTATCTCTGTGGATGGAGATCAAAGTACAAGTGATACTCTTTTAGCGTTAAGTTCGAGTATTCATAAAGAAGTTGCCGAAGCCGAGGTACGGAAGGCCTTTCGGGAAGTCTGTGGAGAGCTAGCTCAGCATATAGTGCGTAATGGAGAAGGCACAGCCCATGTTATTCAGGTTACTGTTTGTTCCGCTCCCACCTTTTTGCTAGCTCGGAATATCGGAAAGGCGGTAATAAATTCTCCCCTTGTAAAAACAGCTATATTTGGCAACGATCCCAATGTGGGGAGGATTGTGGGAGCTGTTGGAGATTTCCTCGGTAACCATAGCATATTTTTAGATTCTAGAAACTGGGAAATCATTTTGGGAGAGGAGAAGATATTTTCCCAAGGGAGATTTGTCCTTGATCCAGAGAAAGAGGTAAGATTGGCTGCTTATCTGAAACAGGCTTCCATGGATCCTACAAAAAAAACCTATCCTCCCCATGAACGAGTAGTGGAGCTTACTCTAGAGCTAGGCGCAGGCACATCCCAGGCTACAGTATTGGGTGCCGACTTATCCTTTGAGTATGTAAGAGAAAATGCAGATTATCGAAGCTAGAGGACTTGCATGAGAAAAGAAGAACCCTTGACCGAAGCCTTTGTGGGGGCTCAGGAACTTTTGCAGAAAGCGTTGACCGAGATAGGTAAGGTAATTGTGGGCCAGGAAGGTATGCTCAAGGGTATATGGATGGGACTGCTTGCAGGTGGACATGTCCTGTTGGAAGGGGTACCGGGTTTGGCAAAAACGCTTGCGGTAAAGTGTATGGCCCAAACCTTAAAGTTGGAGTTTAAACGGATTCAGTTTACACCTGATCTTTTGCCCGCAGATCTTACAGGTTCTTTAGTTTTTCGTCCCCAAACCGGAGAGTTTGTAACCCGAAAAGGTCCTCTTTTTACCAATCTTCTTCTAGCAGATGAAATAAACCGAGCACCTGCTAAAGTTCAATCAGCCCTGTTAGAAGCCATGGAAGAAAAACAGATTACCCTAGGAGAAACAACTTTTGCTCTTCCCCAACCGTTTTTCGTTCTAGCTACCCAAAACCCTATAGAGCAGGAAGGAACCTATCCTTTACCGGAGGCGCAGCTTGATCGGTTTCTGCTGAAACTCCTGGTGCCCTATCCTTCCTTCCAGGAAGAACGGCAGATATTATCCCGAATGGGGAAGGAATCTATCATTTCAATAGAAAAATCCATGGATCCTGAAGAATTGCAACAATTAAGGAAAGTGATAGAAAGTATCTATGTAGATGAGCGGATAGAAGCATATATTGTAAGTCTAGTGCAAGCTTCTCGTCCTACAAAAAATATTCCAGCTTCTCTTTCCCGTTTTATTAGTTATGGCGCTTCCCCTCGAGCTACCCTATATTTGTACCGCTGTGCAAAAATCTGCGCTTTCTTTGAAAACCGCGCCTATGTGATTCCGGAAGATGTAAAAGCTGCCGCTTTACCCGTACTTAGGCATAGGATTATTCTTTCCTATGAGGCAGAATCCGAAGATTTATCCGCAGACGAGGTTATTGCCTTACTGCTATCTTCCGTACCTGTACCCTAAGGAATTAGTGGATGACGCAGCATCCCCCGAATTCTTTAAAAAATCTTTACATACTATCTCGTAGGTTGGTGGAGGAATTACTCGGGGGTAGTTATCGGTCCGTATTTCGGGGGCCAGGCATTGAGTTTTCCGACGTCCGGCTGTACACCGAAGAGGATGATGCTCGTTTAATAGATTGGAATGTAACTGCCCGAGTTGGAAATCCCTATACACGATTGTACCGAGAAGAGAGAGAATTGGTGCTCTTTTTTATCCTCGATGTTTCTGCTTCGGTATTTTATGGTAGAGAAGATTGGGGGAAACGCCGTTTACAACAAACCCTAGTTTCTCTCCTTTCCTTTTGCGCAATCCGGAATAATGACAAAGTGGGTGCAATGCTTTTCAGTGACCGTATAGAAATCTGGATTCCCCCCCGCAAAGGGAAAAAACATGTTTTTCGTCTAATCCAAGATTTACTTGATTTTCAACCAGAGGGTAAAGGTTCGGATTTAGCGACCGCTTTAAAAACTGTAGGCGCCAATTTAAAGAAACGCGCTATTATTTTTTTAATTTCAGATTTTAAAATGGGTGGATACTATAAAGAGCTTGCTTTAGTGTCAAAAAAGCACGATGTGATCGGGGTACGCATGTATGATCCTTGGGACGAAGAGTTTCCCTCTCTAGGGTACCTCCCCT
This sequence comes from Spirochaetales bacterium, assembly GCA_046719195.1. Lineage (GTDB taxonomy): Bacteria > Spirochaetota > Spirochaetia > DTKZ01 > DTKZ01 > DTKZ01. The sequence goes on from JBDNDI010000088.1 coordinate 3,439, forward strand.
TGAAAGATCCTGAAACTGGCGAATTCTTGCCTTCCTTTGGAATCTCCCGAACCTTTAAAGAAGAGTATAATTCATATCGGCTCGTATTCCGTCGTATGTGGTGGCGGGATTGTGTAAAGTTAGGCGTGGATCTTTTAGAAATAGGTACTGAGGAAGATCCGGGAATTCGGTTAATCGAGTTTTTTCAGCGAAGAAGAAAATATCGATGATTTTTCTTTTTTGGTTTATTCTTCAAGTTACTAGCTGCCTTTTCGAGGTAACAGCGGATACAAACGAGATCCGTTCGGTTCAAATATCCCCTTCCACTGTGTATGTAGGAGATAGAATTACCTTACGAATTTTTTTAAAGGAAACTTCTTCCTTCCCCCATGCTCTACCGGCTATGCCTTTAGAGTTTACCGGTGGCCTCCTTCATTCCTTCCAGGTCCAGGGAAAAGAAATCGTCCTAACCCTAACCCCCTACCGGGCTGGAAAGTTAATGCTCCCTCCCTTAGCTTTAGGATCCTTTACCATACAAGGAATTGAGATTCCGGTTTCCTCCCTTCTAAATACTGTAAAGGAAGTTCCACAACCCCTTAAGGAACCTTTAGACACTCCTTATACAAATCTTTTCCTATTGCTCTTTGTAGCAACAGCCCTTTCTTTTCCTCTGGTATATTTAGTATGGATCTTCTGGTTGCAATCGGTTTGGGTAAAGTTTCGAAGCGCACTTCGAAGCAAGGCTCCCTACCGGACTCTATTAAAACGGTTTAGATATCTGGAAAAAAGGATACACCTACTATCTCCTAAAGAGTTTTATATAGAAATAATGGATGCAACTCGGCAGTATTTAGCGAACCGTTACAAAGCGGTTTGCCTTGCCTTAACCACGGAAGAATTAAAGAGGTTACTTGTACAAAAAATCGACGCAACTTTTGTGAAAAGCCTGATAGAGATATTTCAAAGAGGAGACAGGGTAAAATTTGCAAAACTTGAAGTTAATGGGGAAACCTGCAGGAAAGATCTAGAAGTTTTATGGGAGGTATTCGAGCAATTTGAGCAGTGGGAGCGAGACCATGGTAGCCTTTGACTATCCTTCCCGTCTACTCGCTATTATAGTATTAATCCCGCTTTTGTATCTGCACCACTTTTGGAAAAAAAGAGGGAGTGTGTTCCCCTTTCCTTTTAGTCTATGGCAGGAACAAGGATTTAAACCCAAATTGTACGGTTTGCGATTTTTAGTACTGTTGCGCAGTGCGTGCCTATGGTTTGGGATTGGGGTTCTCCTGCTTGCATGGGCAGGACCTGTAAAAACCGTAAGAGAGACGGTATATCTCGAAAGCGATGCAGATATTATGCTTGTTCTAGATGAGTCTCCTAGTATGGCAGCAAAAGATTTTCAACCAGAAAACCGGTTTGAGGCAGCCCGAGCAGTAATACGCAAGTTTCTAGAAAGGCGTGTGAATGATTCGGTAGGATTAGTTAGCTTTGCTCTAGAAGCAGCTTTACGGGTACCCTTAACAACAGATTATGCACATTTGCTAGAGGTTTTGGATTCCTTAACTATAATGGATTTAGGAGACGGAACTGCTTTAGGAATAGGAATAACCTTAGGCTTGATCCATTTAAAAGATAGTGAGACAAAAAATAAGATTATGATACTTTTAACAGACGGTAAACAGAATGCAGGGGAAATATCCGTTGAAACAGCTGCACAGCTAGCCTCGGATATGGGGGTTCGGATCTATGTAATCGGAATAGGCAGGGAGGGTGAAACCTATATCGATTTTACCAACCCTAAAACAGGAATCCGTTACGCGGGTTTGTTTGAACAGGGTTTTGATGAAAGGGTACTCAGAGAAATTGCCACTCGATCCTCTGGAGAATATTTCCATGCAGCCGATCCGGTAACTCTTTCTTCAGTATTTAGTGTAATTGATTCACTGGAAAGAAAAGGAGGAAGGTCGAAAGTGCAGGTTAAAAGAATTTCCCTTCAGACCGCCTATGCTCTAGCATCCTTTGCTCTTCTCGGAATGTATGGAGTGTTAAGATCTTTCATATTGAAGGAAGTATGGTAAAAGACTTCAACATCCAGAACCCGCAATACCTGACTCTGCTCCTTTTACCCCTAGGAATCCTCTTGGGATTTGCAATTATCACAGGAAAGGAGAAAAAAACCTTATTTCTACTGCTAGGGGAAGGTTCTAAATTCATTAAACAGTATGCTTTCCGTAAGATTCTCCTGGAGGGCGCCTTTAGTTTAGCTCTTTTTAGTATTGCTTTAGGTACTTTGGGAATTACCTGGGGTAGAACAGCCGTGGAGGAGGACCGGGCAGGGTTGGATATAATATTTGCTTTAGATATTTCCCGTAGCATGTTAGTTCAGGATGTCTCACCTTCCCGCTTAGAGTATGCCAAACAAATAGCTCAATCCGTAGTTACCCACAGTTCGGATGCCCGATTTGGGATTGTGATCTTCAAAGGAACTGCTCTTCGGGTTATACCCCTAACCAAGGACAGGATTACCGTGGAACGGTTTCTCAAGGAAGTGGAACCTTCCTTTTTGGGAAGTAAGGGTACAAATCTAGCCGAAGCTTTACAGATAAGTAAGAACAGCTTTTCTAAAACTGAAAAAAGGCGGGGAGTACTGATTCTTCTTTCGGATGGAGAAACCCAGGATTCTGTGCCTTCCTCTCTTCTAACCTCCTTCAAAAACGAAGGTATTCCTGTATTTACCATAGGGATCGGAACACCCGAAGGAGGGGGGATATTTGCTCCAGAGCAGGTAAGGGATAAACAGGGTCGTCCGGTTATTTCCCGACTGCAACGGGAGGTGTTGCAGTACCTGGCCCGGGAAACCGGAGGCCGTTACTATGAAACGGAAGAAGGGTGGATAGATAGACTCCTTCTAGAAGATTTGGAAGGATACAGGAAAAAGATGGAGTCTATTCGTATACGATGGATACCGGCTGACCGTTCTTCCTGGTTTCTAGGGATGGGTCTGTTATTCATTTGTTTATTTGTATTTCTTAGGAGTGTTCCATGGGTAAAGGAGGGATAAGGCTTCTATTCTTATGTGCCTGCCTATCTCTTAGTGCTTGCACAGACCTAAGGGTGAGTTATCACGTCTTTAGGGGAAACCGGGCCTTCCAGAGCGGGAATTTTCAGGAAGCCCAACTTGCCTACCTAAAAGCTTTAGCCACAGGAAAACATACGGAATGGATCCACTACAATCTTGGAACGGTGTACTACTCCTTGGGAGAAAAAGAGCCGGCATTAAAAGAATGGGAAAAAGCCCTCACTACCTCTAATGCCAAGCTCCGATTTCACGTGCTGTTTAATAAAGGGTTTGCAGCTTTAGAACTAGGAAAGGCTAAGGAAGCTGAAAAGTTCTTTATTCAAGCCCTTGAGTTAGATCCTAAGAGTATAGCTGCAAAGGTAAATTTAGAGTATGCTACCCAATTGGCAGAGGCACCATCAGCCGATAAAGGAAAATCATCGGGAACTCCAAAACCAGAAGGTTTAAGCCAAGAAGGAGAGCAACTATTACAGTATTTTCGTCAGAAGGAAAATACTCGATGGATCGGTTCAAGCAAAATTGTTCAAGACGCGGACAGAGAAGATTGGTAAAGATCCTAGTTATACTCGTTATGCTCGCAGGCATTACCTTTCTTAGCTGGGCCGAGCAGGTGCAATGGGTTTTATCTATGGAACAGCCTGTGGAGGGACAACCCTTTACCCTTACTGCCCCGCTCCCCTTAGAAGAGGTACCCGATCCGACAACGTTGCTTTTTTTTCTAGAAAGAGTGTTTCCCAAGGAATTACAAGTTATAGAAGGTCCGAGGGTACAGACACTATGGAGCCGAGGGCTCAGAGGTGAATTATTACCTAGCATCTATCTTAGTTTTACGGTAAAAAGTGTGCGCTCCGGCCGTTTTTATCTCCCGGCTGCTACTTTTGAGTGGAAGGGGCGGGAGGTTACTTTCCGGTCTTTGGTCCTTAAGGTAGGTCGGTCCGAACCTCCCCATGAAGTACCGTATGATGTCTCTTGGATGTATCCTAAGGGATCTTTTTATGTAGGAGAAGCAATTCCCTTAGTGCTGGTGGTAGAGATGGCAGAGGAAGTACCTAAAGTAGAAGCTTTAGTAGTAGACCCTCCAAAGGAGGGAATCCTGGATCTTGCTAACGATCTTTTAAAAGATGAACGAAATCCCCTGCTATCTGATAAACAAGGGAAAAAGACCGCTCTAGCTGCTTACCTATTCACGCCTATTAAATCAGGCATGCATCCGCTTCCTAAGGCTAGGGTTATGTTAAACAAGATACAACACTTTATAGAAGGACCTTTTTTTACGGTACAACCGATTCCCGAGACTATACGGGAAAGTAGAGCCGTAGGTAAGTTTTTTCTGCAAAGTTCGTTGTATCCCACCCATGTTACTTTAGGATCTTTTTCCACCCTACGCCTTCGTTTGGAAGGAGTCGGGAACCTACACTGGTTGCGCTTTCCCATACCGAGCTTGGAGGAATACACTCTTTTCCTAGAAAATACCCGCCTGGATTTTAAGCCAAGTTGGGAAGGGTATAGAGGTTGGAGAGAAGAGGTGTACAGGGTGTATCCAAAAAAGACAGGTGCCCTTAAAATTACGCTACCCCCTTTCACTTTCTGGGACCCTGAAGAAAAAAGAACTAAGGAACTCCCTTTCCCCACTTATGCTTTCAAAGTATCTTCACCTAAAGAAACCTTTGTTCCCCCTCCCACAGAGGATCTTATTTCTAATCTCCCTGGAGGGGAAGAAATTAGGTTTCCTTTTTGGGCAAACGCTCATCGGGAACCGCTGTTTCTTCTGTTCCTTCTACCTGTTCTTCTTTATGTTGGGGTAGAGTTGCAGGTGAGAAAGAAACCCTGGATAAAACAAAAGGGTTGGGCTTTTTATATTGCAGGTTGGATAGTCTCTATCGTTTGTTTTTTGTTTTTGCAAGGGACCTTGCCCCAAAGGGAAGCCTGGAAAAAGGTTAGTATTGATCACTACAACCGGGGAATTACGGAGTTATCCAAAGGAAATAGGGGAGAGGGATTGTATCACCTCTACGAAAGTTATTATTCCTTACCAAACTCCCAACTTCTAAGGATCCTTCGAAAAGTCGAGGAGACATATGAAATTCCCTTCCGGCTTTCTGTTCCAATTCATAGGATAGACCTGGCATTTTTTATTTTCCTGGGTGCCCTACACTTCTTTGTTGTTGGGATTTTGGGGGAGAGGCGATTGTTTAAAAAATCCTGGATCAGAGGGATAGGATTAGTGATTTTACTAGGGAGT
>JBDNDI010000089.1:0-8667 GCA_046719195.1 Spirochaetales bacterium
TAGACCGTATAGGAAGGGGGCCATAAACGAACCTGCCACTGTACCCCAAGAAAGAGACATTAGAGTAATGATAATAGCAAAATCATACCGGGCAATAAAGTAAGAAAGAATAATAAATAGAGAACTTAAGAAACGCATCATATAAAGAGAGTGTTCTTTTGATATGGAAGGATTTACATGCCCTTTGTAAAGATCAATCGCGATAGCTGAAGAAGATACAAGCACGAGGGAAGATAGGGTAGACATAGATGCCGAGAGGATTAGAAGGAGAATAAGCGCCATGAGCGATTCAGGAAGGTAAGTAGAGAGAAGATCAGGAATGAGTTGATCAAACGCGGGTTTGCCTCCTATTGCAGGAACTTGATTATAAAACAGGTGGGTGAGAGAACCGGTAAAATAGGCACTTAGGCCGATGATCAAAGCAAAACCAGTAGTTACTAAGGCTGCCTTTTTAATTACCTCTTCGCTCTTTATTGCATAAAATTTTTGCACCATCTGTGGTAGCCCCCAGGTGCCAAAAGAAGTCATAAACACTAAAGAAAATAGTAAGAACCAGGAAGGTTGTTTATCTGGCGGTATATGCTTGGGGTACCTTTCGATAATGGAAGCGATACTAGCCAGGAGGCCGCCCTTTTGGCCGACTAAAACAAATACCATTGTGAGGGATCCGCCGATCATAATGATTCCCTGAATGAAATCAGTAAGGGTAATAGCAAAGTACCCTCCTAGAACTAAATACACTCCCGTGATTCCTATCATTATAAGAAGGGCAAAATCGTAGGAAATCTTAAAAGTCACTTCAAATAGATGTCCCAATCCTTTAAATACCGATGCAGAGTAAGGAAGCAGGAACATAAATACCACAACAGCAGCAAAAATTTTAATATATTTTCCCCCATACCGCTCCATTAGGAACTCCGGCATGGTCATTACATCCAGGTTCTGGGTCATTCTACGAGTTCTTCTCCCCAAAACAAGCCAGGCTAGAAGAGATCCAAAGAGGGCATTCCCTAGACCGATCCAGAGAGCATTGAGACCAAATACCCACCCGAGTTTTCCTGCAAACCCTATAAATAAAACAGCGGAAAAGTAGGAAGTGCCGTAGGCAAAAGCGGATATCCAAGGCCCTACGGTTCTACCTCCTAAAAAAAAATCTCCGAGGGTAGAAGTCTTTCGCATTCCCCAGATACCGATTCCCACCATGGTAGCAAGAAAGAGGACAAGTAGTACAATTGCGAACATGGAACAGCCTCCTATGTAGCTACTATGGCAAATTTTCATCTGGGAGAAAAGGGTGGTAGGATAACCCGATTCCTTATCATTGCTTTTTTTATCGGGGGCTCTGAAAAAAGCAATTTCTGAAAGAAGTTCCCTGTGAAAGAAGTGCTGGACTCTGGGGTTGAAGTATCGTTTCTGCTAAACTACCGCCTCCGTATTGCTCCTTTTGCCCACAAATTACTCCCTCCGTCCCCAGAAGCACCGAAACACCACCTCCAAATGATAATTATTCACGCCATCGATCGCCTCCGTCCCCGCCTGTGTTGAATTACTGCATCTGTCCCCAGAATCACCTAGACACGGCTTCCAGATGTTAATTAATAGCGCCACTGCCTCCGTCCCCTAGACCTGTTTCCTGGCCAGTTTCCTAGACTGTTCCCGCAACGACTACTTTTAGCTATACTCCCCTCGATGGATGCACCCATACTATTAGGTACCTGTTCCTGGAATTACGAGTCCTGGGTGGGATTAGTGTATACTTCCCCAAAACGAAGGGCGGTGGAGTATTTAGCTGAATATGCAGAAAAGTACCCTACCGCAGAAATCGATAGCTGGTACTATAAAATCCCTACTCCTAGCGAGGCTAAGCAGTACGCTGAAGTAACTCCTCCTGGATTTCTGTTCACCTGTAAAGTCGTGCAGGATATAACAGTTCCCTTTCTTCGGGAGCAGGGGAAATTGAAAACCCGTAATAAGTCGGACCGTCGTTCTCTACAAGCCAATCCTTCCTTCCTCTCTGTCGATGCTTTTCACCGGTATTGTGAAGGTATCCAGCCTTTATTACCTAAACTAGCCTTAATCATGTTAGAGTTTGAATATTTAAATCGGGAAAAAATGGAATCCTTAGGGAGGTTCTTGGATCTGCTCGGCGCTTTTTTAGGAAAAATCAATCGTCCTTGTAGAATCGGTGTAGAAATTCGAAATAAGAATTATCTTACTCAGGAATACTTTTCTTTTTTAAAAGATCAGGATGTAGAGCATGTATTTTCCGAAAAACAGTACATGCCTGCTGTGTATGAGATATATCCTAAGTTTAAAGATTTATTAGGGCAATATCTGATCGTAAGACTTCTTGGAGGAGATAGGGAGGCAATAGAAAAAAAGACTCAGGGGCAATGGAATCGCCTTATTGAAGAAAAGCCAGACAAAGATAAAATTGTCCGTATGTCTTTAGATGCTAAGTACGGGGGACGAACTGTAATTCTCAATGTAAACAACCACTATGAGGGATCGGCTCCCTTGACCATTGCCTCTCTATCGCGTCTAATAGCCCAAATGGAAGGATCCTTTTGAGTACCCATTACCAAACAGATAAACACGCCCTATACAGCCTTTACTGTGCCTCAGCGCTTCATGGGATGATCCATACCCTAAGTCTATTTTTAAGCCCTTTAAATGTGGAAATCGCAAAATATTTTCAGACTGACTCCATAGCTACCATCACTTCTTTTAAAACTGCCTACCTGGTTGTATATGCGGCTAGTAACCTATTATTTGGGGCTCTGACCCATCGGATTCCTGTACGGCAGACTCTTGCATTAGGCATGGGGGTGAATGCTTTAGCGATTACATTATTCTATATTATTCCTACCACCGGGATTCCTTTTATGTATGGACTTTGGATTCTTGCAGCTATCGGTGGTGGAGTGTACCATCCTGTGGCCAATGTATTTATCACCCGAAAATTCCCCCATCGGAAGGGATGGGCTTTGGGAATTACCGGTATTGGCTCGGGTATAGGATTCGCTTTTGGTCCCCTTATTACAGGTGCTCTATCCCGTCTTGGCTTAAATTGGCAGAGTATTGCCCTTCTGTTTGGTATTTTGGGTATACTTGCAGCTTTTGTGGCCTTCCGTGTGATCCGGGATGATGGTCAGGACCTTTCACAAGAAAGCTTAGATAAGGAGGGTGGTCGGACTAATCCTCGCTCTGCGGGTCCCCTCCGTCCCCAGGAGCCAGTGGTGGCAGATATACCCGGAGGCAGCATGGCAGAAACCCTCTGTCCCGCCGAAGCTCTGAATGCCCAAAGTGAGAGCCTGCCAAACGAGCTTAATGACTATAATAATAAATATAATAACTATGACTCTCGCCTCCGTCCCCCAACAGAAGGCGTACTTCGCCCAGCAGGTTTACCAGGTGGCCTTACCTGGCCATTGCTAGGATTTCTAACCTGGATGATCCTATTAACAGCTAGCAGAGAAATTTCTATGTGGAGTATTCTAGACATTTCAGCTTTTTTCTTACAGGTATCAGTTAAGGACCCTAGCGCAGCGTCCTGGTACTTATTTTTAATGTATTTACCTGGGATAATCACTCAACCGTTTGTGGGGGCTTGGTCGGATACATGGGGTCGCAGAGGATTGGCCCTTCTTACCTTTGGAGTGTTCGGGGTATGTTTAGCTGTGCTACCTTTTTTGCCCCCTTCTTTATTATTCTTGCCTTATTTTTTTATGGGAGCTACCCAGTCTGCTTCCGTACCTTTAGTCGAAGCCATGATTGCAGATTATACAACTCCCAAAAATCGGGGAATGATGTTTGGGGTATTTATAACTGCTATTATGGGATTAGGTGCCTTAGGGCCGTTCATATCCGGAGCCTGGTTAGATGGAGTGGGTCGATCTATATCGGGATTCCAGATATTATTTTCTCTTTTTGGGGGGGCAGTGTTTCTTGGGGGAGTTGGACTATATTTTACCCCGAGGATGGTGAAATTCCTTGGATTGTCGAAGAATTAAGGACAGGTTAACCAACATCCCTATTATACCTGGTATAACCCTTTAGAAGCGTAGTTACAATATCATAAAGAAGATTAGGTTGTAAAAACGTATAACTAGACCACAGACAAGAAGGAAGTAAGAAGAATCAATCCGCAAAGGAAAAGAATGAGTTGATAATCAAAGGAAATGCGAAGTCGATTGGCCCATTCTTGTATTTGTTTACCAGGGGAACTGATAATAAAACGATACAAACCATATCCTAAAGCTAGGGTGATAACTGTTTTAAAATATTCACTTCCTTTCTGCCAAAGAAATGCAGAAGTAGCAACTGGATTAGTGAGGGAGGGGGACGCCTCTTTACCCAGTACAATGGTTGCAAAGAAAGTCGTCCCGTAGGCCCCTAAAAACCCCCCTATCAGACAAAATATAGCCAAAAGACTCATAGAAGCATATCCCCAGAAAAAATTTGAGTTTAGGGGACGGAGGCGATGGGTATCGGAAGTGGGGGTGGAGGGACGGAGGCGGGAAGTAGTTGTGTTTTCTAAAGAAAATCCATTTAAGGTTGGCTGCCCCCGGAAAAGAAGGGAGAGCTTTGTAAAGGATGCCACTGTTCCAATAGAAGCAGAAAAAAGTAGCCCGTAAGCGAACGGATGGGCTTGAGCTCCACTAAAAAGAAGATTTTTACTGACATACCCAATAAAAGGGGGAATGCCCATTATACTTAACGCTCCAATGTAAAATAATACAGATAGAAAAGGAAACACTTTTCCCATCCCCGATACTTTTTTCAACGATCGTTCACCGGTAAATACAATTACAGTTCCTACGGAAAGAAAGAGTAAGGCTTTGAAAAAGGCATGACTAACCATATGGTACATAGAACCTATTTGGGCCACCTCCTCCGTCCCCCCGAATCCCGCAAACACATAACCCATCTGGGATACCGAGTGCCACGCCAGTAGGACCTTCACATCTGTTTGGGTTAAAGCCCTCAACACCCCAATTAAAGCAATAACCGCGCCAAAGTAAAGCAAGAATAACTTTGCTCCACTACTTTCCAAAAACATTACTAGTTTCCAGACCACGATAAAAGATACTTTTATTACCACACCGGATAAGGTAGCAGAAATGGGATGAGGCGCGAATCCATGTGCATCCGGAAGCCAAGTATAAGGAAGGAATGCGGTACGTACTCCTATCCCAGCGAGTATCGTGGCAAGAGCAAAGGCAATGGGTCTAGGATAGGGAGAAAGATTTTTCCATTGAATTAAGCTTGTGTAACTAAGGGTCCCTGTTTCCCGGTATAGGATGAACACTCCAAGCAGGAATATAGTAATCCCTAAGGAACTGAGCATAAGGTATTTAAAACCTGCAAAAATAGCCCGATCTTTATGCTGGTAGGCTATGAGGGTATAGGCCGATATTCCTGTAATCTCTAGGAACACAAAAAGGTTAAACACATCAATTGCTAATACGATCCCCGACATCCCCCCCTGTAGAAGAAGTAGAAAAAAGTAAAACCGGCTGTCGTATTCCTCTTCAGAAAAGGAATATAGTAAAACAGGAAGATACACTAAATAGGCTAAAGCTAACGCTACCCAAGCTATCCCATCTAACTGCTGCCCGATACCTATCCAGGTAGGCCATCCCCCTACTACAGTTTGATATACTTCTCCTGCCCATATACCTTCCCAGAAGTATCCTAGTAAAAATAAACCTCCCAAAAAAGACAATAAGGCTGCTAATTTTGATATTTTCAATGAAGGAAGTGCTTTTTCAAGTAAAGCTAGAAAAGACAAAAAGATAGGAAGAACAGAAAACAGCAGAATAAGGTCTTTATTCATTCTGGTTCACCTGTTGCTCAATTTTGTCAAGATCCGTACTACCATAGCGATGGTAAAGTTTATAAATAAAAGCCAAGGCTAAGGCCGTAACACAAATTCCTACAACAATAGCAGTCAGCATCAAAGCCTGAGGAAGGGGATCTACTATGTCTGTTTCTAACTCTATTAGAATAGGAGCGTGAACCCCTTTAAGTCCTCCCCAAAAAATAAAAAGGATGATGACGGAAGAGTTTATGATGTTAAGGGCCATTACCTTTCGAACCAAATTACGGCAAAGGATAATCCCCGTTAGGCCAACTAAGAATAGTACGGCTATAAGAAAGAGAGAAATCATTCTTCATCCTCTCTTTGCTGGAATAAACTCCAGCAAATAAGGGTAATACCCGCACCCACTTTGGCCCCAATGATAAGGTTGAGGGTGAAAATGGTTCCTGGAGAAGGAAGAAAGGGGGATAGAAATCCAGTCCCCAAACCTAAGCCTAGAAGCCCTGCTAACAGAAATATGCCAAACCCTAAAACTTCCAATAAGGAAACCCCTTGTAGAGGAAAATACAGGGATAGAGTTTTTGGTCCCTGGGCAAGGAGAATCAACAACAGTCCCGAAGCAAGGGCTACCCCCCCTTGGAATCCCCCACCTGGAGATATATGTCCGAAGGTAACCAAGTATATACCAAAGAGGATAATAAAGGGTGATAGTTTCCTTGAAACTACATCCAAAATATCCGTTTTTTTCATGTCTTTTTCCCAACTAACACAAGTACACCGGTAACAGAACCGATAAGCACTATGGTTTCGCCTAGGGTATCGTAAGCTCTATAGGCTAAATAGATGGCGGTTACTAAATTAACAGCTCCTGTTTCCTCCGTCCCCTTATCAAGAAAGTATTGTTTGGTTTCCTCGAAGGGGTTTGCAAGATGTAAGATCGATCCTAAAAAGATAGTTGTGAATAGAATTAACACGGTTCCTGCAGCTACCTTTTTCATTCCCTTTCCTTATAGGTATGCTTTACAATCCATATATAAAAAAAGGTAGAAACACCCGCCCCCACAGCTGCCTCCGTAAGCGCAACATCCGGTGCGTGGAGAACAAAAAAAAGAACCGCACTAAACAAACTAAAGACAGCGAGGAGTATTACAGCTGTGAATAAGTTACGTATCCAGAGGATGAGGATGGCTAAGATTACGTGTATAAACAATAGCAGTTCTATCATTGATCCATTTCCTTGGGTTCTAATTTACGGAGTTTTCTCCAGGGAACAATTCCCGTTTGCCAAGCATATCGGGCAATAATATGAGCTGATACAGGGCTAGAAATAAAAAAGAATAGAGTAATTACGAGAACTTTGCCTGTAATGGGAGAAAAACCTGCCTCTAACATCACCGCAATAAATATAGAAATAACGGCTGTAGTACTACAGGTAGAGGAAGCTTGCAGTCTTGTATAGGGATCTGGGAAGAGTAGGATCCCTACTAGTCCCATAAGATTAAACACTGCCCCTAGTATAAGAAAACCAAAAACGAAAAAATCGATCATGGAAGAACTTTTCCTCTTTTCTCTAAAAAACGAGTCAGGGCTAAAATACCTACAAAACCGAAGATATCGTACACAAGGGCTACATCCAAATACACATGGAGTTTTTCTTTGGCAGCATAGAGCACAAGAATAGCGAGGATATGGGAAGAAACCACATTCAAACCAAGAAGACGATCTGCAGTAGTAGGGCCTATAAGAATACGGTATACGGAGATGAAGGCAGACCCGATAAATAAATACGCAATTAGATCAAAAGCAGAAAAGATACTCATAATAAAGCCCGGCTTAAAATAGATTCCATTTTTCCTTTTATTAAGATTCCCGCATAGGTAGAGTGAAGGGTTTTGGCATCTAGCCAATGTACGATTAAGTGATCATCGTCTAGTACTAAAGATATAGTTCCTGGAGTTAAGGTAATGGAATTTGCCAGGATAACCCGGCCTAGATCGGACCGAAGGCGAGTACGGAAATGTACCACCCTAGGATTTATTTTCCCTTGAAGAATGTTCAATAGAACGGCAAAGCTAGAAAGGTACATTTGGGCTAAAAGGTAAAAAAGATAGAGGATTCCAAAGTGTACTCGAACAAGCAGGGCTTTCTTTTCCGCTTCGTGTTCTTGAATGAAAAGGTCATAGGTAACCAGAGCTACTAGTAATGATGCAACTACTCCGATGAGAAGGCTAGTCGGGACAAGGCTTCCGGTATATAGAATCCAACCGACAAACAACCAAAGGGAAGTAATAAGTATTCGAATTAAATTCCACTTGGATCGGGCTTTCATTCCTCTTCCCCTTTTTTAAGTATGGAGAGAATCTGTTCGGGGTTATCAGCTTGTAGAAGCGCTTCTCGGAAAGATGGTTGTTGAAGAAGCCTAGCTAATTTACTAAGAAGTCTCAAATGAAAAGATTCACTACCTTCTTGTCCTAAAAGTAAGAATATTAAATTTACAGGCTGACCATCGATTGAATCAAAAGGGATCCCCTTTCGCTTTCTGCCAAAAGCCATTACAGTCTTGGTAAAACCGTGGAGGATTTTATGGGGAATAGCTATCCCAGACCCTATCCCGGTAGAAGAGGCTTTTTCTCGCTCTAGAAGTTCCTTCCACACGGGATCTACCTGCTCAGGTAGTAAGAGGCCTTGTGCTTTTAGGAGGTTCAATAGTTCAAGCAAAACTTCCTTTTTTTTGGTTGCATCCAGTTCCATTTTGATACAGGAAGGCAGTAATAGCTCTGAGATTCGTACCATTTTCTTCCTCCTCTTCGTTTTCCCCTGTTTCCTTGCCCGTTATCTTTTCG
>JBDNDI010000009.1:0-19598 GCA_046719195.1 Spirochaetales bacterium
CGCTCAGTTGATGATGATTACTAGGAGCATTCCATAGAACACAAGTCGCCAAAGAGCAAATCCCCGGAAAAGTTCAGGAATAATAACAAATAAAGCAACCGCGGTAATAGGACCGGTTATGCTGCCCATGCCTCCACATACCACCCCGGCCGTAATAAGGCTAGAGAGATCCATGCTGAATATCGAGGGTTGTATAAAGGTAGTATAATGGGCAAGCAATCCCCCCGAGAGACCTGCAAGACCTGCACTGATTCCGAGGGAAAGGAGTTGATTGGGAAGTAGAGGAATACCTATCATTTCTGCAGCCACTGCGTCCTGCCCAATGGCAATTATCTTCCTTCCGTAGGTCGTGCGGAGAAAATTCCGGCAAAGAATAATGGCGAGAGCTAAGAAGAGAAAGGTATTACCCAGAGAAGATATTTTCTGTATTCCCGGAAGCCCCCTTGCTCCCTGGGTAAGGTCAAAATTTTCTAATATGACTTTAATGGCTTCGCCAAAACCTAGGGTAGCAATAGCAAAATAATCCGAACGTAGACGCGCCCTTAGGGTAGGGTAGCCAATGAGGAAACTAACTAAAACAGAAAGGATTACCCCTGCTAGCAAAGCAAGAGTAAAAGGTACCTTTAGAAAGTAGGTTAGTATAGAAGCTGTGTAAGCTCCTACCGCCATAAACGCAGCATGCCCTAGGCTGAAAAGACCCGTGTAGCCGGTAAAGATGGCTAATCCTACCGTTGCTATAGCATAGATAGCCACGTTTATTAAAATTGCCTCTAAATAAGCCACCTGCCTTCCTTCCCCTTATAGTTTATCTTTTATAGTTTATCTTCCACATGTCGGCCAAAGAACCCGGTGGGTTTGAAAATAAGCAGGATTACAAGAATACCAAAACTGAATACATCCCGATAAGTGGAAAGGCTTGTTCCCCCTATTGAGCTTACCGATACCACCGCCTCTAAAAGACCTAGCAGAATACCTCCCACGATAGCCCCCGGGAGGCTGCCCAACCCTCCGATAACCGCGCCAATATAGGCTTTATTGGTGATCCATCCCATGCTAGGGTAAACCATATATTTAATGCCCATAAATACACCGGCCATACCGCCCAAACTACCAGCAATAAAAAACAACACCCCTACTAGAATATCCAAGTTTACCCCAAGGACAGACACCATCTCCATGTCATGCGAGGCTGCCCGGATAGCCATTCCCACTTTCGTTCGGGTAAGTACAAAGTGAAGAAGGGCAATCGTTAAGGCAGAAAAGAGAAAAGCAAAAATATCCATCTTACTTATAGTTAGTTCGCCCAGGACAATCACATCCATGGCAAACACCGGAGGTAGGGCATACAGTTTAGCCCCTATGGTAGCATACAAAAGATTCTGCAGGCTGATAGCTACCCCCATGGCGCTGATCATGAGATAAAGGGAAGGGGCTCTTCTGCGTCGCAGGGTAGAGTATGCTATGCGTTCATTTAAAAAAGCTAATACTCCCGCGCCTCCCATAGAAAGAAGAAGAGCAGCAAAAAAAGGAAGCTGGAAGTATTGAACCATTAGTACCCAGGCGATATAGGCACCCAAGGTAATAATGGCTCCATGGGCAAAATTGGAAAAATTTAAGACAGAAAAAACCAAAGAATAACCGACCGCCATCAGGGCATAGACGCTCCCGATGGACAGGCCGGTAATAATAGTTTGCAGAAACACCGGTTTTTATTAGTCCGTTGTAACAAAAGTTTTCACATACACAAACTGCTTGCCCTTTACCTGTTGAATGGTAGCCGGTTTGTTCAGCGGATTATGGGTAGCGGGATCAATGGTGAGTTTTCCCGTTAGTACAGGTAAATCCTTGGTGGATTCTAAGGCAGCTTTCAGCTTTTCTCCATCCGTAGAACCTGCGCGTTTAAGGGCATCGGCTAGCCATAGGGCGGCATCGTAAGCCATAAGGGGGTTGGGCAGTACCGGATCCGCATTGTACTTTGCTTTGTATTCTTTGATAAACTCCTGAATTGCAGGATCTTCCAGCGCAGCAATATTGACAAAATAGGCACCTTCAATAGCCGGACCTGCAAGCTCGATCAAATCCGGGCTTGCCCATCCGTCTCCTCCCATAAAAGTAGCGGTTATTCCTAAGTCTCGGGCTTGTTTCGCAGCAAGAGCAGCTTCTTTTTGCATGGTGGGGATAAACAGAACATCCGGTTTTCCGGTTCGGATTTTTCCCAACTGGGCACGGAAATCGAGCTCACCAGAACGGAAAGCTTCGTTAGCGGTAATTTTTCCACCGCCTTTGGTAAAAGCCTCTACGAAGTATTTTGCCAGGAATTGGGAATAATCATCCCCCACATCGTATAGAACCGCGGCGGTCTTTGCTTTCAGATCCTTTAAAGCAAATTGGGCGGCTACTGTTCCCTGGAAGGGATCTATAAAACATACCCGGAAAGTGTACGGAACTACAGACCCATCGTCATTCACCGTTACTTTGGGATTGGTGGCTGTGGTAGCGATAACCGGTACCTTAGCAGCATTGTTTACTTCCCGGATGGCATTGGTAACACCACTCTGGGCAGGACCAATAATAGCTACAACCTTATCCTGTTCGATAAGCCTTTTGGCAACATTCACTGCTTCAAGCCGATCGGCCCTATTATCATAGGCAATTACTTCCAATTTCTTGCCTAACACACCGCCTCCGGCATTGATTTTCTCAATAGCCATCTTAAGAGCGTTGGCTTCCGACTGACCCCAGGTTGCACTCGGACCTGTAAGGGCTACCGTGTGCCCAATTTTGATCGTCTCTTCTTTGGGAGCAGCTGCTTGCTTCTTTTCTGCAGGCTTGCAGGCACCGAGCCATACCCCTACTAGCACCGCTAGTAATAGATACCCGATGATTCGTTTCATATTTTTTTCTCCTTACGTATACCAAGGCTAATGCCCCGAATGAAAAAGAATAATACGCAGAAAGGTAGAGCGAGTCAAATAGTATCTACCCCCTCCCCTTGACCTAGTCTTTGCAGCTACGTAGCATATAAAGCATGAAAACCCTAAAAGCAGGGCAAGTTATAGTGTATATTGCACAGGATGAAGCTAGGATGGGGAAGTTTTCTGCAGAAACCATTGCTACTCGCTTGAAAGAAGCTGCATCCGCAGGCCGGGATACAGGACTCTGGTTAATGGCAGCTCCGAGTGGTTTTGCCTTTTACCGTAATTTTATAGACCTGTGCAAACAAGATAAAATTCTCCAACAGGTACTTAAAAAGACTCATTTTTTCCAGTTTGACGACTATCCGGTATCTCGAAAGGATCCTCGTTTTCCCATAACCTTTCGGCATTTGCTAGAAACTTATTTTTTTAACCCGCTAGAACAAATTGTGGGAAAACTACCCGGGATCCGATTGATGGAGTTAGAAGGTACCGATAAAGATGCAGAAATCGCCTCGGGGTATACAAAAGAGGTTGTATCCTTCTTAGAAGATTCAAGTACCTTTGTGGTGGAATTAAAGGGAACAGGGATGGATGGTCATTGGGGCTTCCATGGGGCAGAGACCTCCTTGGATACCCCTCCTCAGGTGTTGCAGGTACCTATGAACTCCCAGAATATTCACCAGCAAAAAATCGATTGGCCTCAATATTTTAAAACCGATGCGGATGTACCCAGACATGCCTACTCGTTTACGGTATCTGCGTTTTTAAAAGCTGATTTTATTGTAGACAATGTCCCTCAACCCACTAAAGAGTTTGCGGTCCTTGCTACCTATGGCACGGAAGACATCCTAGCTCAAATACCTAGCTCCGCCTTAAAGCAACATCCTGCCGCTATAGCTGTATTAACCGAGGCTTCTGCCAAAGCGCTTTTAGAGTATCGCGAGCGGTTGGAAGCAGGACATCGCTCCCTAGCACCTTCTACCCTCGAACGCTTACGGAGTCTCTGGAAAGAGCCCGATCGACCCGAAATTGAGCAGAAAAATCAAAAAGCCATGGAAAAGGTATTAGAAGCGCTAGGGATGCTTTAGAAATAATAGTTTTTATATAGTTATTAAAGTAAAATACCCATAACGGGTGGCCGTAGCTCGAGCCATAGTAATTAAACCTCAGGTGCTGTTATTTGACGAACCTCTTTCAAATCTAGGTGCTAAATTACGTATTCAAATGCGTACAGAAATTCGACAACTTAAGCGACGCCTATCTATTACCACAATTTAGGTTACTCACGATCAAGAAGAAGCAATGGCTGTATCAGACCGTAGCTGTGTTATGAATCAAGGGCAGATCCTTCAATCGGGTAGTGCAGAAGATTTGTATTACCGTTCAAAAACCCCTTTTGTAGCGCAATTTATTGGCAGGGTGAATATGCTATCAGGCGAAATTAAGGATGTACAACCCAACACGCTTGTAGTAGAAATTTTAAATACTAAAGTAACTATTAACAATACTCTAGCCCAACCTAGAAAGGGGCAGAAGGTCTATGTTGTGCTTAGACTCGAATCCGTACAATTAATTCCCTCTACCAAAGCGCCCCTTTTGGGACGAGTGGCATCAAGAACCTTCTTAGGTGAGAAGGCAGAATATTTAGTAGAATGCCAGGGCACAATTTTGCAAGTTCTCAATATAGATCGTGGCCCTCATTCTATTTTTACCGAAGGGATGGAGGTTGGAATCCAGCTTATCGAAGATACTATTACGGTATTGGAGGAGGCTATCCCATAAAGTCATGCCTAGTATTGTTGCTAGGAATGTTCTTAGAAACAGGAATTTACCTTCACAGCCAGAATCTTTCTTCCATGCCTTTCACCCATGGGAGCTTAGATACCTTTGTGGAAAAAGGTATTCAGCTATCCTGGGGGATTGTAAAAACCTCCCAAGGGAAAAGTCCAGAGTATGATTTAGTTGTACTCCGAATAAAAAAAGGGAAAAGCAACCTGGAAGCTCTAAAAATAGAAGGGATAGACCCGTTCTCAGGCAACCGGATACCTATTTTTTCTGCCCTATTTTCGCCCTCTCCAGTAGATATTGTGTTGCCCCGGTCGCATTTTAATGATTTCCCGCGTACCGAAATCTACTTTTTTTCCTCTTACCCAAATCTTCGAGAGGGAAAAGGGGAATGGGCTTTATACTATGTAGGGGTTCCGGATACTACTCCTGAGTTTCTATCTTTCCAACAACTAGAAACCTATTTGCAGAAACGCCTTCCCTAACCTTCCTTACCGCACCTCTAGTATCCCCCCCCCAAAGGTAAATCCTCCTCCAAAAGCGGTTAAACCTATACGGAAGGGGCGTTTCTGTAAATCTACAATCTCCAAACCGCCAGGGTGGTTCCCGCCCGCCACACTCTTAGCACTTGCCTGCTGCTCCAGGGAGTTTTTCTGTGCCGGAATACCTCTCGGTCCCCATTTTTGTCCCCAGAGAGGAGCAAAAATCTCCTCCAAACAAAGAGGGATGGTACTAGAAGAAGTGTTCCCTAAGGTTTGGATATTACTGTACACTTTGTTTTCGGGTAACCGATACTTTTGACGCACTGCATTTAAAATCCGCTGGTTAGCCTGATGGGGAACCACTAAATCCAGGTCTTTTACCGACAATCCTGCTTGCTCACAGGCTGCATCTAACATGCGCATCATTCCTTTTATGGCTTCTACAAACACTTTCTGCCCTTCCATGAAAATCTTTTCTTCCGGAGCTGCCGGTACCCGTAACCATTGGGCTGGCTCTCCTTTAGCTGCAAGTACCGGTCGGTGTACCTGCACCGGTAGCTTACTAGCCCGGCTACCTCCCACTAAAAGACTCGCAGTAGCCGCATCCGCAAACAGTGGGCACGTTACAGGATCTTGATGATCTGTCTGTTGGGATAGAACTTCTGTGGTTACCAACAAAACCGTTGCCTCAGGTTCGCTTTGTAAAAAGTCAAAAGCAATCTGCAAAGCATAGAGGTATCCTGAACAAGCAGCATTTATATCCATTGCCTGGGTTAGGAAAGTGTCCTCCCCCCTTCCTAATTCATACTGGATTAATGCGGCCATAGAAGGAGTGTGGTAGAGAGGGGTACCGGTAGCACACACAATGGCTCGTATCTGGTCTAAAGGCGTACCCGTGGAATGTAATACTTTTTGGCAGGCGGAAAGGGCTAAGGTTAAGGCAGATTCTCCTTCGGCTATCCAGGGTCTGGAGGCTATGCCTGTTCGCTTTAGTATATCTTCCGGCTTCCAGGTAGGGCACAGTTGGGCAATTTCTTCATTTGAGACTTGCCGGCTCCCCACCGTTCCCGCGACTCCCACGAGCGCTACCGGAAGAAAAAGTCGTTTTCCCCAATCTTTCTGTACCCTTTCCTCTTCTCTATCCCTACTCTCGGGCACACTACTTTTTATCTCTAGCAGTGTTTTCTGCTCCGTATGCCGCTCTTCCTTCCTCCAATGAATAAGGGGTTTGCCCGGATCTTCTCGTAGAATTGGACGAGCCTTTGTATGAATCGGCTCGCCCTCTACAGTTAGGGAAGCGTATGGGCGGGAAAAATCCGTCTTTTCCTCCTGCGAGGTGGATTGTTTAGGTAACTTTAGTTTCAACAGAGGAGTACCCACCTTTACCAACTCCCCCTGGCCTACTAGGATTTCTAGCACGGTACCTGCTACCGGTGCATTGAGTTCCAAAGCTGCTTTATCCGCCTCTAGTTCCGCTATCGACTGCCCCGCTTGAACGGTGTCTCCCACTTGTATCTTCCATTCTAACACCGTAACCGATTCGTCCGCCGGACTAGAACCAAGGGCTTCCACTAGATACGTATCTTCCTCGGTTGTAAGAGGACGCTCCCATTGTATGGTGCCACCTAATAACTCCACGGCTCCTTCCAAAATTCGTTTATAGGAGGGCAGTATTTCTAGTTGATTTTCAAAATGAAAGGGTACCCAGGTATCGGGCCGGGTAATTCTACAGACCCGCACCGTATTTCCCGCTTCTTCTGATACTGTTGCCACTATCTCTGCACCCATTCCCGCCGTATGGTTGTCCTCATGGGTAACCAACAGATGGCCGGTTTTTCGAGCACTCGCAATAACGGTTTCTTTATCCCAGGGCATAAGGCTACGAAGGTCTATAACCTCTGCCTCTATACCTGCTTGGGCCAGAGAGTCGGCAGCCCGCTCACAGAGAGGGACCGTATTGCCCCAACCCAAAAGCGTTATATCTTTTCCAAGACGATGGATACGGGCCCTTCCCGGAGGGACTAACAAGGAGGCAGGATCCCCAACTACCGCCCGTTCCCTGTCGTTTAAAAGCGTCTTTGGATAGAAAAAAATCGTGGGTCTGCCGGATTCAAAGGCTGCGTTTAATAGACCGGCGGCATCCGCTGCGGTCGAAGGCATGAATACATCTAAACCAGGCGTATGGGCCATGAGGGATTCGAGGGTAGAGGCATGAAAGGGACCTAAACCAGGTCTATATCCTCCACAGGTTACCATCACGATTACCGGCACCTGCCAACTTCCATCAGTTCGCCAATACATGCAGGCTAGTTCAGAAAAGATTTGATTAAACGCAATAGGAAGAAAGTCGGCGAACTGGATAAATGCTACAGGCCGTTCGCCCGCAAGAGCACGACCGATGGAAACACCCACAATAGTAGCTTCTGCAAGGGGCGAGTTCCGTACACGACCGGGAAAGGCGGTAGAAAGACCCCGGGTTAAGCCGAACACATCCCCTTTCGGATCTTCGATATCCTCCCCAAAAAGAATCACCCTCTCGTCCGTTTCTAATCGGGATCGAAGAACTTCCCTGAGGGCTTCTAACATAGTTTTTCCCTCTTCACCCTCCGCCGGAGCCTTTCCCCTAATTTCCCTCGAAAGTTCTATCAGCTTTGCTGGATACGGCTTTAAGGCGGTAAACGCCGGTAAGGGGTCTTTTTCCCTTCGTACTTTTTCCGCTCTCTCCTCTAAAGAAGTCTGGATCTCTTTTTCTAGGGCGAGTAGGCTCTTTTCTTCCACTCCTTTATCTAATAAATATTTCCTAAGATTTTGAATTGGATCTCCTCCTAAACGAACCTTTTCCAATTCCTCTTCAGTACGGTATAGTTTCTGATCATCCGCATTGGAATGACTAGCTAAGCGCTCTACTTCCATAACTAGGATACGAGGCATGGGAACCGTTCGTAGGAAAGCTACCTCTTCTTGGAATACTCTCCAGGCTTCCACCGGGTCTCTTCCATTGAAATAACGTATAGGAATCCCATAAAAATTTTCTGCTTTTCGCTCCCTCTGCGGGAAAACTCCCGGAAGGGAAAAAAAGGTGTTACCTCGAGTACGAGTAGAGATTGCCAAAGAGTTATCCTGAATGAGAAATAATACCCGTACTTTTTCCCGTACTGCCTGTGCAATAGCCTCTAACACCTCCCCTTCCTGGGTGGTCCCATCCCCTAGGGAACATACTACAACCGGTGCTTCAGTCGCATACAGTTGATTAGCTCCCCTATCCCGAAGGGATTCGGCAATTCCCACAGCATGGAGGGCATTATTGCCCACAGGAGTAGCTAAACTAACCACTTTACCTTCGGCAAAAGACAGAAGCCCATGCATCTGTCTACCCCGACTAAACGAAGTACTTCGGGCAAATAAAGAACGAAACATTTCTTCGGGGGACATTCCCCGAGCCAACAGAAGGGCTTTATCCCGGTAATGACAACAAAGCCAATCCTCTTTTTGCAAATGCGCTGCTAAGGCTGCCGACGCTTCATGTCCTGCCCCACTTACATAAAAAGCTGCCTCTCCTCTACCTGTATAACTTCCCTCTAAACGGTCGATTTCCCGGCTTGTAACTAGGGTGCGATATAATTCAATTAATTGTGTATTATTGGGACTAGAACCATTTTTGCTCATCCGTAATGCCTCCTACCCTTTTAGACGCAAATTTGCCTTTTTGGGTTGCAGGCAAATGGATCAATTTGGAACTCCGACAGAGAAAAACAGTTGTAAGAACTACAAAAATATGCTTATTATATCATATATAGTAAATACTTCGCATATACAGGAGAAAGTTATGAAAAAGCAGGTAAGTATCATTGTCATCCTGATCGTGTTACTATCGGGTTTGGGATTTGCACAGGAAAGGCAGATCCCTTATGTAGACATTGCCTCAGCTCAGAAAACAATAGATGAGTTAAAAGCAGAAAATCAGAAACTTGAAGCGGAAAATACCAAGTTGAACCAGGAAATTGCAGAACTAGAGAAACAAAATGACCAGGCTCAACAACAGATAAATAAAATCGACCCTCTCCTAGCTAGTGTGAACAGCAAGGGGAAAGAACTATTTAATGTAAATGCAACAATCATTGATGCAGAAATGAAACAAAAGGCAGCGGAAGCCATTCGAAAAAATAATGAGTTAAAGACCCGTCTAGAGCAAAGAAAGAAGGAACTTCAAGAACAGATCGCAGCAAACCAGAAAAAAATCGATTCTAACCGGACAACTGTATTTATCAATGAATCCAAAATCAGCCGGAATAACGACCAAATTGTGCTGTTAGAAGCTTCCATTGCAAAAACAAAAAATCAGCAGGAAATCTTGCAGAAATACATTGCTAATGTAAACGAATTTCTCTCCAAAACCGAACAGGAAATTAAAAAATAGGCATTTCCTCCGAGTTGCCTCCTAAAGGACCCTATCCTAAATTCTGAAGGAGGCAACTTCTTAAGCAGAAAGTGCGTCTTCTAACGTAATAGTTCCATAGGGAATTACTATTTTTTTAAAATCTTCATCGCCATTAGGAGTACGAGCGCCTAATTGTAGGGTGAAAGAAGCGTTTTTTAAAGTCTCTTTCCTGCCGATGATAGGGATTTTAAACGGTTTAAACTGCCGAAATACCTGAGTGCGTTCCTGGAGAGTTTCGTACTGGCGGAACAGGCCGATCCAACCATACATGTATAAGGATATATACTTGTTAATACCCTCATACACGCCTTTAACCTCGGTATTTCTCACCTGATACATCCCATCTATGCCCTCAGCTGCATAGATACGGGTTAGGTTTACCTGAAACACCCGTTCGGCCACTATTTCCTTTTTACTTACAAGAAACCTTAAAGATTCCCGTTCGTCCTCAATCCTTCCTATAACGCAGAATCCCTGATCATCTAAGTAAAATATTCGGAGCTCCTTGTCCGATCCGGTTATAGCATATTCTTCGTTGTAGGAATCAATCAGTCTCGTTATTTTATCCAGGAAAGCAATACCCGCCTTTCTACCTTGAGGGCCTCCGTTAGCAAAAAAATATTCCCTCTGAAAATGGACATAAAAATAGCTGATATCTTTCCCATCCATTATGAGACCAGGATAGTCATTCACATACACACCCTTAGCTTGGAGGAATTCTAGGGTGCGAAGTCGATGTAAATCGGACATGGATACTCCTTTGGTAAAAAATAATACAAATCCATTATAGTAATCCAGGGAGCCTTTTGTAAGGGTTTCCCTTGAAATCGTCCAATACCTATTTTATGCTTTTGTTTGCAAACAAGTTAAGGAATTTTCAAAAGGAGAAAAATAAGTGAAATCGATGGCAAAACGTTCTTTAGCAAATGAATTATTAACCAAGAAAGTTAGTATTTGGTTTATTGCTGTTCTTACAGCTACTGTGATGCTTTTAATCCCGATCTTTTTCTGGGTAGTTAAGAATAGGATAGCTGGGGTTGGCGCCCTAGCCTCGTTCTCCATTGCTCTGGTTAGCTTGTTTCTCATAAAGCGGGGAAATACCCTTTGGGGAAACGGACTATTCCTCTCTACCTTATTCTTAACCATACTTGCGGTAGGATATTTCAATCTTGTAAATCCATCGATTTATCCCGCAGTTCTAATTTCTGTTGTCGGACTACTTTTGGGGGTTATTACTCCTGCGGGAATTTTAGTATCTCCTCTTTATCAGGGGGTGCTTGTGGGGGTAGCTACCGCCGGAATTCTTTTTTTTACTACACGATCCGGAATCCCCATGCTTATGGAACGCCGGGCCTTATTTTCTGTGGTTTTTTTATTCCATGGGACCATAGCTGAAGCTATAGGATTTATTGCTCGAAGATTACTATTGGAATTAAACACAGAAATCGAGCAAAGTAGCAAAACAACCATGCATCTCCATCAAGTATTGTCTCGTTCACGGGAACTCCAGAAATCGGCTACAGAAGGATGGCAGGAATTCAAGAAATACTTAAACCGTATCCACGCAACTATAAATACCTACAATCTACGAACAGAAAACCTTCATCACCATACCCGAGATCTGTTACAGAATCTCCAGCAAGCTAAAGAATTATATAAGCAACTTAACCAAACCATTCAAGAAATCGACTCGGTACTTCAAAGCCAGGAAGAAAAAATCCAACGTTCCATCGAAGGACATTCAGAGCTAAAGGGACTACTTCAGGAAGAAGTCCAAGAACTGAAGAAGGTAGGAGAAATGATGGGGGGCTTAGAAAAAATATCGCAATCAGGTTCACAAGATATAAGGGGGATTGTACAAGCGATTGAAGAATTAGAGGGATTTCAAAAAGAATTATTAACTGTAAATGGAGTAATCAGTCATATCGCTGCGCAGACTAACTTGTTGGCTATGAACGCTGCCATTGAGGCTGCACATGCAGGTGCACAGGGCAGAGGATTTGCAGTAGTTGCCGAGGAAGTGCGGAAACTATCCGAAGAGGCGAAGACTCGTTCGGTAGAGACCCGTACCTTGATTCGTCGAATGGAAGAATCTTTAGGGCTTGCTTTACAAAAGGGACTGCAGGCACGGGCTTCCTTACAGAAGATTAACTCCGCTTCAACACAGGTTTTTCAATCCATGGAATCTACCGAAACCCGGGCAGGTTCTTTTCTAGACACGAATATACGCATGCAGCAGGATATGGAATCTTTAGATAGTTCTCATCGAAGAATTTCTCAATATGTCGAAAAAGAACATGCGGCTCTTCAAAAGTATGAAACAAGTTTTTTAAACCTTTCCCGGTATTTGGAAGAAGTATCTGCCATTATTGAAGAAATGGAACATTATAATCGCTCAGCAAAAAATATAATGGAAGAACTTGAGCAGGTAAGAGAGAAAAGTGAAAAAGCGGAGAAGGAGGTAAATCGGCTAGTAAGCACATCTATAGAGACTTAGAGAAGGTTGCAGGGGATGGGCATTCAACTGCCAACAGCTCACCTCCCTTAAGGTGCGGATATTATAAAAACGTTGCAAAAATTATCTATCAATGTTAAAATTAATTCAAATAAAAACAATTTTGTTCAATTATTTATGAGGAGGATTGTATGAAACGAAATCTAATGTCTGCAGTCTTGCTTCTCCTGTCTATGGCCGTGGTTGCAGCACCCATAGAAATAGAGTTCTGGCATGCTCACGGCGGAAGATTAGGGGAAATAGTGGCATCCATTTGTGAGGACTTCAATAAAAGCCAGTCCGAGTTCAAAGTAAATGCTATTTATAAAGGTAGTTACTATGATACCATGACAGCCGGAATTGCAGCGTTCCGGGCAGGAAAAGCTCCCCATATTTTGCAGGTGTACGAGGTAGGTACAGCTACTATGATGGCAGCTAAAGGGGCTATAAAACCTGTGTTCCAATTAATGGCTGAAACAAAGGAACCGTTTGACCCTTCAGTGTACTTACCGGCTGTAACAGGATACTACACCACTACCGATGGCCGTATGCTCTCATTACCTTTTAACAGCTCTACTCCGGTTCTATACTTTAACAAGGCGGCTTTTCAAAAGGCTGGCTTAGACCCCAACAAACCACCCAAAACCTGGCCGGAAGTTGCCGAGTATGCCCGTAAACTGGTTAAGGCTGGATACAAAGCCGGTTTTTCAACTGCCTGGACAAGCTGGATCCACTTGGAAAATTTCAGTGCCTGGCACAATGTCCCCTTTGGCACTCTGGAAAACGGATTTGGGGGCTTGGGTACTGAGTTCACCTTCAACGGCCCGTTACAGGTTCGGCATATTCAACAGTTGGCGGATTGGCAGAAAGAGAACATTTTTATGTACGGTGGAAGAACCAACAAAGGAAATGTACTTTTCTCTAGCGAAGAAGTGGCTATGTATACCGAATCTTCTGCCGGATACGCAGGATTTAAAAGTACCTGCAAGTTTGAGTTTGGGGTATCTATGTTGCCCTACTGGCCAGAGGTACCGGGAGTACCGCAAAACTCCATTATTGGTGGAGCTAGCCTTTGGGTAATGGAAGGCCGAAAAGCTGAAGAGTATCGGGCTGTAGCGAGATTTTTTAGCTATTTATCCAAACCTGAGGTACAGGCAAACTGGCATCAACTCACAGGGTACTTACCTATTACTAAAGCTGCTTATGATCTAACCAAAAAACAAGGTTTTTACGACAAGAATCCGGGAACCGATATTTCGGTATTACAAATTAACTTAAAACCCCCAACGCCCAATTCAAAAGGAATCCGGTTTGGTTACATGCCACAGGTACGGGAACTTTTAGACGAAACGTTTGAGGATATATTTGCAGGAAAGGTTACTGCAAAACAGGGCTTAGATGCAGCAGTCCGAAAAGGAAACGAACTGCTCCGCCAGTTTGAACGGGTAAGTCGGTAGCCCAGGCTTTACAAGGCTTAAAAAAAGGCGCACGCTAATAACACGCGTGCGCTTCTTTTTTCCCTAGGGGGTACTATATGCAATCACAAAAAGCGGTTTTCCGCGGGATTCTTCTACCCTATATTCTTCTTTTACCTCAAATGATTATTATTGTGGCCTTTTTTTTCTGGCCTGCGGGACAAGCTTTAGTGCAATCCATGTTCATGCAAGATCCTTTTGGTTTGTCCCAGGAGTTTGTGTGGTTCGAAAATTTCACCAATTTGTTCAAGAACCCGGAATACCTTAACTCTATCATTGTAAGTTTTGTGTTTAGTTTTTTTGTAGCCGGTACTTCTCTGACTCTGTCCCTCTTCTTTGCAATGAGTGCCTCCCATGTGCAACGGGGTGAGCTATTCTATAAAACCATGATTATCTGGCCCTATGCTATTGCTCCTGTGGTGGCAGGTGTACTCTGGATGTTCCTTTTTAACCCAACCGTTGGAGTTATCGCCTGGGTATTACGGCAAATGGGAATAAACTGGAACTACCTCCTTAATCCAACACAGGCTTTCATATTGGTAGTAATCTCAGCTTCCTGGAAACAAATCTCTTACAACTTTCTCTTTTTTATTGCAGGACTACAAAATATCCCAATGACTCTAGTAGAGGCTGCAGCTATTGATGGGGCAGGTCCAACCCGGCGGTTCTGGCGAGTAATCTTTCCTCTCCTTTCTCCTACTACCTTCTATCTTTTAGTTATGAACATTATCTATGCGTTTTTTGAAACGTTTGGGATTATCCATCAGGTTACACAGGGGGGGCCTGGTCAGGCAACCAATATTATGGTGTACAAGGTGTATAAAGATGGATACCTAGGCCTGAATTTAGGTTCCTCTGCAGCCCAATCGGTTATACTCATGATTATCGTTATTGTTCTTACCGTACTACAGTTTCGTTTTGTAGAGCGACGGGTAGAGTACTAAAAGGAGGCCCCATGATCGAACACAATCCCGTAAGGACCTTTATCCGGCACTTAGTATTAGCCCTAGGTGTTATAATAGTAATGTTTCCCGTATATATTGCTTTTGTTGCCTCTACATTAGATCTTGCTTCTATTACCCAAGCACCCATGCCTTTTCGCCCTGGACCGTATTTCTTTTCTAACTATGTGCAGGCAATTTTTGAAGGTTCAAAAAATTTGGGTAGCGCCGTAGGAGTCATGATGAAGAATAGCTTCATTATGGCTATGGGAATAAGTATTGGGAAAATTATCATTTCTCTACTTGCAGCTTTTGCCATTGTATTTTTCAGGTTTCCGGGCCAAAACTTCTTTTTCTGGGCAGTATTTGTTACGTTAATGCTCCCTATAGAAGTCCGTATCATGCCCTCCTACAAGGTGATTTCAGATTTAGGGATGTTAAACTCCTATGTGGGCTTAATTTTACCCATGATGGTGTCCGCAACCGGTGTATTTTTATTTCGTCAATTCTTTAAAAGTATCCCAAGGGAAATTGTGGAAGCTGCCCAGATGGACGGTTCTAGTCCCATGCGATTCTTTATGCAGATTCTAGTGCCCATGACAAAAACCTCCATCGCTGCGATGTTTGTAATTCAGTTCCTCTATGGATGGAATCAGTACCTATGGCCTTTACTAATTACCACCGAGGAAAAGTACTACACCCTCTTAATCGGGATAAATCGCATGCTAGCCGTAGGAGACCAACAGGCAGAATGGCAGATTATAATGGCTACTACCATCCTCGCCATGCTACCGCCGGTACTTGTGGTTATCTCTATGCAAAAGCAGTTTGTAAAGGGAATGACTGAAACAGAGAAATAGGAGCATAAGGGAGGGCTTTCGGCTGATTAGGTTGCATTATTAGATTCGAATTATCTAGGAGGTTATAAAGGATGTGTTCGATAGCATTTCCGGCCTTCGAACACATCTTCTTCTTTAAACAAAGTTCGCATCTTCGAAGATAAAGCATTAAATACAGTATCAGAGATGGAAATAGTACCTGGCGGGGTCCATTGCTTTTCTAAATGGGCAGCATAATTTATTACATCCGAAATAATTTTCCCTGTTTCCATAGAAAATTTAATCTTTCCGCTATCCAAGGCGATACGTAGGGAAAAGTCTTCAGGCAGAGGATATTCCGGCGACAGAAGAAACACCATAAGTGAACGTTGAATATCCAGAGCACAGAGTACTCCTCGGGTTTCATGTCCCTTAAAGGTTAGGGCAATTATACCTCCATCCCCTGCCCAATGCCACACCCTTCCATTGTAATGGTCCAATAGAT
Organism: Spirochaetales bacterium; assembly: GCA_046719195.1. GTDB lineage: Bacteria > Spirochaetota > Spirochaetia > DTKZ01 > DTKZ01 > DTKZ01. The sequence continues at coordinate 15,857 of JBDNDI010000009.1, forward strand.
GCTCTAAAAAATTAGAGAATTTGAAATACACTTTTTCCATTAGCTTCTGGCCATGGGTACGAACCAGTTCGGAGTTGCGCACTATATCAATACTCATTATGGTGCACTCATACACTTTGTCGTTCTTCAACGCCCCCCAGTTTACAAGGCGCTCAGCATCTTTCCCAATAGAAATAAATTTTTCTTTTTTAAAATCATACTGGAATCCCCTTTGGGTCATAGAAGAAAGAAAGGATTCTAGTCGCTGAAGTTCGACTGTACGGTTATGGAAAATCTTTCCATCTAAACCTACCACAAACTGCATCAAACGTAGCATGCCCCCATTTCTGTCTGCCCCCAGGTTCTCGCAAAGTATTAATGCAGCTTTTCGGCTGGAAATGGTTATATGTCGTTCTGTTCCGGAAAGTTGGTGATGATCATACTTTTTATCTAAAAACCGGCCGATCTCATTTATTTCTTCCGGTTTAAAACTCGAAGCTAATAACTCTACAAACTCACTTTTCAATACTTCATCGATCATGTTTAAGAAAATATTTTACAGGACATTGGAGGGTTTATCAATACATATTTTTATGGAGGTAGTTTATTTTATTGGAATACGGTACAGTATCCCCTATGAAGAGTAGGAATACGGAGGAGTTCTTCTCGGGTGTACGGCATATGATTCCCCTAGTATTAGGAGCAGCGCCATTTGGCCTAATTTATGGGACTCTAGCCGTACATAACGGACTTAGCATCGGACAAACCATGGCTCTTTCCCTTATAGTTTTTGCTGGGTCTGCCCAGTTCATTGCCCTTAGCTTATTTGCCCTTAAATCGCCTTGGCATGTGATTCTTCTAACTACCTTTATTGTGAACCTGAGGCATTTGTTATACTCTGCTACCCTTGCCCCGTCCCTTCGATTATACCCAAAACCTATTAAACTCCTTGTGGCTTTTCTCTTAACCGATGAAGCCTTTGCAGTTTCAGTTGGTAGATTTAATGCGAACGATACCTCCGACTCTGCCCTTTGGTTTTATTTTGGCGCTGGAATCCTAATGTATATCAATTGGCAATTATGCTCCCTAGTGGGAGCTTTATTTGGTAATTCCCTACCTAATGCCTCTTCGTGGGGTCTTGATTTTGCCATGCCCGTAGCTTTCATTGGTATGTTAGTACCTTACTTGCGTTCCTTGCCCTTAGCAACCAGCGCAACTCTAGCAGGAGGCATTGCACTACTTACCCACCCTTTGCCCCATAAACTCGGCTTGGTCCTTTCTTCTATGGGGGGGATTCTATTAGGCTTTGCCGTAGAAACCTATCTTCGTACAGCTACGAGAAGGACGAGATAATCTATGCAAGTTTACCTAGTAATTTTAGGAATGGCGGTAATTACCTTTGGTATCCGGTACCTTATGTTTTTGCTTGCCCACCGGATTGAGTTTCCCCTTTGGTTTACGGAACTCCTTCGTTATGTTCCGCCAGCGGTTCTTTCTGCTCTTATTGTACCGGCAGTGCTCATCCCGAATGGCTCTAACTACTCTATCAGTGTTACTAGCCCTCAACTCCTGGGAGCTGTGGCAGCCTTAATGGTAGGGCTTAAATGGAAAAATCTTCTTGCGGTTATACTTACCGGTATGGGAATATTCTGGATCATGATACTTATGCAATAAACTATACCCACCCATGCGAATTGCGATAGCCGTTCCACCTATCCGAGATTTTTATCTTACCCCTCATCGGTTAAGTTATCTAGGGCCCAAAATCGTTAGCGAACTTTGCCAAAGAGAGGGGCATACGGTAAAGCTCTTTTTTTTCCCCTCGGATAGAGTGGGTAAAACAATACCTCTGCCTCCTGAAGCAGCGTACCTGTATCGATACCTGCTTCCGACGGAGCACGGGCCTGTTTCCTTCTTCACTCACTTCAGGCACTTCGGCCCCTCTTACCCTGACTGTGCCCGCACAATCCTGTCCTTTTCGCCTGACCTAGTAATTATTTCTTCCTTTGCGTATGCCTACGCAGTGGAGGCGGTAGAGCTAGGCCGGGAAATTCGGAGGCAATCCCCTACAACCCTCCTGGCTGTTGGAGGAGCAGGTCCTAGCGCGGAGCCTCGATACTACGCATCCCAAATAGAAGAGGCTACCCTACTTCCCATATTTAACTTTATTGTCCAGGGTGAGGCAGAAATGACTCTTCCTCTTTTACTGCAAGCGGCAACATCTGCTTTCCCTCCTCTTTTCTCATCGGTGGAACAGGAACCGTATCTCATTAAAAGTCCTAGAACTACCTCCCCGGAGGATCTGCTACCTCTAGTAGGAATAGTTCGGCAGAACGACCATAAGCTCTGGGCAGCTACCTATTTGAGCCGGGGTTGCCCTTTTCAATGTAGTTTTTGCTCGAACCACCTTTGTCATGGTAGAGAGTTCCGGATTTTGCCTACCCGTGTATTTCTACGAGCTATCAAACAACTTCCTTCCTCTAAAACGCTCTCTCTTAATTTCGAAGATGATAATCTCCTCGCTTTTAAAGAGGAGTTTCTTGAACTCTTGAAGCAGCTTCGAAACCTGTTTCCCGATTCTTCCTTTACGGCAGAGAACGGGTTAGATTACCGGTTTTTAGACCCGGCCTTGATCGATCGTTTACTAACACTCGGTTTCCGCCGGTTTAATCTTTCTTTGGGGACCCTGTATGAGGATATTTCCCGTTCACAAGCCCGGCCTTTAGATCTTGATCGTTACCTTGCGGTAGTACGGCATCTCCATCGAAAAGGAATACCTTCGGTTACCTACTTTATTGCCGGCCTCCCTGGGGATAGTCCCCAACAAGTATTGGAGCATCTTAAATTTTTAAGTCAAGTACCGACCCGGGTAGGGATTTCCCTATTCTACCCTGTACCAGGAATTGAGGGATTTAATCCTCCTCCCCCCCTATTGCTTCAGCACCCCGGCCTTTCCCGGGGGTCTTTTGCTTATCCCTGGACAGGAGTATTGTCTGATCTCCAATTTTTAACCGCCTTTCGTCTATCCCGCTATATCAACCTACAGAAAAAAACGAATCGAACCCTAGAAGAAGAGGCTTTGCTAGCCACTATTCAGCAAACCCAACACCTTTACACCTACATAAAAACATCCACGGGCCTGCTTTTAACTACTCCTCCAGTAGATAGCGAAATGGAAACAGCTTTTTTCAATACATAAAATAAAAAACAGAACAATTTTGAGCAGCGACCGTATCGACCCTTAGACTAAAAGGGAATTCCAGAGTACACTCGTAATATGAAAAAAATTGAAATCAACAACGATCTTTTAAAGTCTCTGATTGCTCTAGCTTCGGTTATCGAAGCACGGGATCCCTACACAGGCGGGCATATATGGCGGGTTAGCAGGTATAGTGTTTTACTAGGAGAACAGTTTGGCTTGGACAAAGATCATCTGTTCATTTTGGAATTAGGAGCTCTTGTGCACGATTTAGGAAAAGTAGGAATCTCCGATGGTATTTTAAATAAAAAGGGTTCCTTAAGCGAGGAAGAGTTTCTTATTATCCGTCAACACCCTGTAGTAGGTGGAGAAATCGGACAAAATCATCCCTTATATCCCTTAGTTCGCTACAGCATTCTAGAGCATCATGAACGGATCGACGGCACCGGCTACCCTGGAAGGTTAGATGGGGATAGTCTTACAATCTGGGGAAAAATCACGGCCATTGCAGATACCTTCGATGCCCTAACGAGTTATAGACCCTACCGGGCTGCCCTGCGCGGG
>JBDNDI010000090.1:0-8638 GCA_046719195.1 Spirochaetales bacterium
AATAACAATCAAGGCAGTGCCTAGGGCTAACCGGAGTCCGGCAAACACAACCGGCAAAGCTCCAGGTAAAATTACATGGAAAAACAACTTCCAACCTCGGGCTCCAAAGTTACGCCCCGCTTCCAAATACACAGACTCTATGTCCCTTACCCCTACCATAGTGTTGATAGTAACTAGAAAGAAAACTGATATAGCTACAACAGCAATCTTAGGCCCCTCTCCGAATGGATCTGGGAATATCAGCATCATAATGGGAAAAATGGCAATCTTAGGCAGCACGTAGAAAGCCGATAGAGTTGCATCGATCATAATCCTTATAGTAGGACTAATACCCATAACCATCCCTAGTATAAGGCCGGGGAAGGCCCCCAAAAAGAATCCAACAAAGACCCGCATGAGGGTAGCATACAGGTGACTTTCGGCGAGTAGTTCTGCAATTTTGGATTGTTCTGTTACCAGAGCTCGAACCATTAACCCAGGTCGTCCTAAGAGACTTGTGCGGGAAAACTCATCAAAGCGCGTTATCAGGTCCCAAAGAGCCTGGAGAATTCGGGTAGGAGGCGGAAACCAATCCGGATTCAGTACGCCCTCCCTAACCAATAGTTCCCAAGCAACAAAAAGAAGGAAAGGGAAAGTGACAGCTAACCCTTGACGGTACCAACTGAGATAACGAGGAGCGATTCTTTTACCTAATAGCTCGGCTATAATCACAAGAAGGACAAAATCTATAAATAGTATGAGCCACCATACACTTTGCCAGGCAGATAAAAGGGTAACCCCTAGGTTGAACACCCCGAAACCGATAACAAGTAGGAGCAGAAGCGGAAGAGGGGAGGATTTAAGCATGCCCTACCTCCTGGCCTTCTGATTCAAGAGCAGCTACTACTTCGCCACGCAGAGATTCCCAAATGGTAAAAGTTAACTCACCATACTCTTTGGTGGCTGTAACATGGAGATCCCGAGGGCGCGGTAAGGGAATCGGATAGGTAGCTTTATGGGTACCGGGATGAGCAGTCATAAGTACTACACGGTCCCCCAGCAATACCGCTTCCTCGATACTATGGGTAACATAGACCACAGTTTTCCTTCGTTCTTCCCATATTCGTAGAATTTCCTCTTGCAAAATAAGTCGAGTTTGGGCATCCAGAGCTCCTAAGGGTTCATCCATAAGTAATATTTCTGGATCATTCGCTAGAGCCCGAGCAATACCCACCCGTTGTTTCATGCCTCCCGAGAGTTGATGCGGGTAACTATGGACGAACTTACTCAACCCTACTCGATCTATCCAGTATTGAGCAATAGTTTTCCTTTCTGCAGAGGGAAAACCCCGCATCTGAAGCCCGAAAGCAACGTTCTCCAGCACAGTTTTCCAGGGAAACACTGCGTATTCCTGGAATACCATATTGGTAACAGGTTTATTAGCCTCTTTAGGGGGAAGGATGGTTAAAGAACCTGAACTAGGTCGCATTAGACCGGCTAAAATCCGCAGAAAACTTGATTTTCCACATCCGGAAGGGCCCACAATGCATAGAAATTCCCCCTCCCTCACTTCTAGGGAAAAGTCCTTTAGGGCTGTTATTATCCCCTTTCCATTCGAATATACCTTAGAGATGTTCTGAGCTTTGATTTTTACATCCACCGTTAGAAATTTCCCAAAACCGAACGAGCCCATTGTACCAAAGAAGTATCGGTAACAGCCTGTAAATCAATAGGCTGAGTATATTCGGTGCGTCGGTTTTCCCGGTGTACCCGTTCCACATCTTTCAGGCTATCTAACACAATTTCCATGTTAGGATCGTAGATTACCGGATCTCCCGATCGCAGGGCAGCTTCCGTGGTATTTATATAGGTTAAATAAGCCCGGAGATTTTCTGGTGAAAGGTAATTTTGTCCTTGCATAAGCCGGGCTGCTTCCATCAAGGCTAACACGAATCGTTTAGCTGCTTCGGGCTTTTCTTTTAGAAACTTACCGGAGGCAACAAACGTGACAGTCATAGCCCCTGGAGTTAAATCTTCCGCCAAGGGTACAGCTACCCCTCTAGTTAACGCCTGATCTGCATGGGGGGAACCTAAGATGCCTGCTTCGATCGATTTATTTTCGAGGGCAGCCGGCATGTCGGTATTGGATAGAGGGACGATCTGAACGTCGCGGATAGTAAGTCCTCCTCTCTCCAAAGCTTTCGTGGCTAGGTACTCTCCCCCACTACCTGGACCTCCTGCCATAGCTACCTTCATACCCCGAAGATCTGCCACAGTTTTCACTTTTCCCGAAGCTACTAGGTCTTTGCGAACGAGTAATTTTGTAGGGCTTCCTTTTACAGGTTCCAACGCGCCTGGCGCGATAATTTTCAGATCCATACCTTTGGCCCAAGCATTCCAAGTAGAAGCAACAATGGCAATTCCGCCTACATCCACCTTCCCTTGGGTCATAAAAGCAATAACCTCTGTACCTGATCGGACGCTCTGAAGCTGTACTTCAAGTCCGTACTTTTCAAACAATCCTCTTCCGGTGGCTACATAGAGGGTAGCGAACTTCATAATCGGGACATAAGCTACTACCACCTTTTCTTTGGGATTCAACGGGGAAACCTTTTGTTGAGCCCCGCTGGAAAGGCTAAAAATCCCAAAGAATACGATCAAGCAGATGGTTGTTCTAAGGAACCGAAATATTCTACCCATGGTTTTCCTCCTGCGTAATGGGGTAGATAATACGCATTTCCGACTGACTGGTCAATCCGTTCTTTTAAATAGAAACGCTCTGAATTATACGGAGGCAGTCTTTTATTTGATTCTCGCTGGTAGCCCAAGAGGTAACCCAGCGTAAAGCCCAGCTTTGCGGGTCTGTTTTTTTCCACCGATAAAAAGCAATTTTCTGCGATAAGGTTTGTATTGCTGGTTCTTTTAGAACAGGAAAAATTTGATTTGTTTGTGGTTTTACAAGGAAAGAACATCCTTTAATTTGTAAAGCTTCGGATAGGCGCATTGCCATGCGGTTTGCGTGAGAAGCGAGTTCAAAGTACAAGCCATCCCGGAACAATTCCCGAAACTGTACACCCACAACCCATCCCTTGGCTAGTAAAGCTCCCCGCTGCTTTAAATGAAATCCGAAATCTTGTGATAGCGTGGGATTGGGAAACACAATCGCTTCTCCGAATAACCCTCCATTTTTTGTTCCCCCTAGAGTAAACGCATCTACCCATTGGGTAAGGTCTTCCAAAGTAAGGTCATTATCTTGGGCAGTAAGAGCGTTTGCTATCCGGGCGCCATCGATGAACAAATACAGGTTGTGGGACTTGCAGTACTCCGAAAGAGCTTCCACCTCTTTTTTTTGATAGATCGTTCCTAATTCTGTTGAGTTAGAAAGGTATACAAGCCGAGGTTTTACCATATGAGGAACATTCGTATGTTCTTCTAAAACCTGGGCAATATCTTCTAGACTTACTTTGCCATTGAGGCTAGGGATATTATGTACTTTATGACCCGTGGCCTCTATAGCCCCGGCTTCGTGCACCTGAATGTGCCCGGTTTCTGCACATATTACTGATTCAAAGGGTTTTAATAGGGAGGCAATAACCACTAGATTTGCCTGAGTTCCCCCAGATACAAAAAATACAGAAGCATTAGGGCATTGTAACCCTTCGCGTATAAGCTGCCGGGCCTGTTCGCAGATTCTATCGGTGCTATACCCATCATATTGGGTTTTGCCCAAAGATGCTAAAGCTTCGAGAATACGGGGATGACAAGTTTCACTATAATCATTCTTTAGGCTGACCACCTTGCTACCCCATCTTTCTTTGTAAAATGCCACTCACCCCAACAATCGAAATTAAAATGCATACTCCTCCTAGCAGAATCTTCCCGGTTAATTTTTCTCCAAAAAAAAGCATTCCCAACGCACCTGCAATGAGTATCCCGCTAGACATTAATACAGAGGCCACTGGTGCTTCTAGATGCCGGGAGGAGGTGGTAATAAGAATCTGGGCAAGAAATCCACAAAGAGCTGAACTAAGGATCAGTATAAATACAGGGATAGAAGGCCAAATAAAAAAAGGTGCCGCTAACAACCCGTTTAGAAGGGAACCAATTAGCATAAGGTAGAACAAGACCATAAATGTTTCATCGTACTTCCTAGATTCCCTTAGCACACTGACGGCAGCCCCTCCAATAATGCCCGAGAGAAGAGCAGCGATATCCCCCACATTCAGGGTAGAAAAATCCGGAGAAATGACCAAGACCATTCCTACCATGGTAAGAGCAAGGAACAAATATTGGACAATACCGGGGCGTTCCTTATTTATATAGGGACTAAAAAGAAATACAAACACAGGGAAGGTCCAATTCAACATGTTGGCTTTCGTAATAGTAGTATGCTGCAGAGCAAAATACAGGGCAACCACAGCTACGGTATTGAGAATCCCCCGCGCTATTACCCATTGGAGCCGATTAGGTCGCAAGGATTTGCGAAACATCTTGGCAAATACAAGCATACAAAGAATCCCTACAAAAAAACGGGCAAAGGAGACCTGAAAAGAAGAGAGCTCTTCACAGGCCATATGGGCGTATTTGGCAAACACAGTAGAAAAAGCAAAACAGAGTGAAGAAAAGAGGTATAGTGAGACAGCACGGGATTGAGACATAGATAAAAGATACAGTAGAGATATTTGGCATCCCTGTCAATGGAGAATAAGTTTAGCCAGGGTACTCACTGATCCATCGAAACCGAGTCTCAGGTATAGATAGAGGAACTACACAACCCGGGCCTAACACGAGATTTTTATCCGGAACTTGGGATAGGGCATCTTTAAGTTCCGCTACCACTTGTTCCTGTTCTCCTTTCTGGAGGGCTCCATACTCATCTATACCTCCGATAAGGATTTTATCCGTAAGGCGACGAGCTTCGTGTAAAGGAAGGCCACAACGTCGGTCATGGTAATTTACAGCCTGAAACGAATACTTCTCGGGTTGGGAAAACATAGGCTTCATACCATGAAGGTGAAATATATTGAACCAGGTAGGGGCAAGTAAAGCTTCTACCACCGGTTTATCGTAAGCGGTCCCGAACTCTTCATATTGGGAAGGTTTTAATCTTTCCTCATCGGCTAGCTGGGTTGCAAAGAAAAATCCGTCAACCCCAAGAGCTGCTAATTCCTTCACAAAATCCACCGTAGTTTTTGCGATTACCTCTAACCCCCGGTGTAGAGCCTCTTTATGGTTTTGCATGTGTTGGAAAATGGCATCTCCACACATTTTTATCGCAGTGGTAAGGGGACTAAAAATAGTAGCTAGAACTGGAACAGATCCTTTATATCGATTCACCACTGCTTCGGTAACATATCGTTCCCTGCCTAAGGCTCCGTGTTTAGGATGTAAAGGTTCGAGCTTTAACCAGTCTTCCGGCTTTTTAATAGAGAAATCTTCTACCACCCCCACTTCTAGCTCATGGGAGGGCCAACGGATCCCAGGGCACCAGTCCTCTACCGAATACAGACCATTAAAGTTCAATTTTACAAAATCCCACTGAAACTCTTCCTGGAAAGCAATGGTTTTCTCAATAAAACGCCGGGGGATCCGGTCAATAATGGGGAAATGCTTCCACAAAGCCCGTACAGGAGGAGTGACTTGTTTGCCTTGTATCAATTGTTCGATTCGCACTTTTCGTTTCATACTGTCCTCTTTTTATTTTAAACTTCGCATTAGCTGGGGCATTAGGAGCTTTGGAAGTAGTAAAAATAGATCTGGTATAAGAATTCCTAAAAAGATGATAAGAAGAGTCAGCCCTATCATGGGTAGGGTCGCAATAAACGCTCGAGGAGCTGGGATTTCTCCGATCTGGCAGGCAATTAGCAGACAAATACCATAGGGGGGGGTAATCATACCTAGAGAAAGGGTAAGAACCACAATAATTCCTAAATGGACTGGGTGTATTCCCGCAGCATTCCCTAACCCTTGTATAATAGGCAGGAATATAATAATTGCCGTAATGGGGCTAAGGAAAGTACCTATGATCAGCAGGAAAACTACAATTAAAAGGAATATTCCCAACGGAGACTGGGTAACTCCCATAATGTAGTTCGCTATTATTTGGGGAGCATTGAGATACGCGATAAGCCAACCCATTACCCCAGCACAGGCCACGGCTAACATGGCAAGGGAGTAATTTACCACAGCTTCTCCGAACAATTTAGGAAGCTGACGAAAAGAAAGAGAGCGGTATACTACCATCATTAAAACTAAACCATACACTACCGCTACTGCTGCTGCTTCAGTAGCCGTAAAGATCCCTGCAGTTATTCCCCCTAATATTATTAAAGGAAGAAGAAGAGGTGGGATGGCTCTCACTATTGCCTGCACCATTTCCCGAAGGGTCTTTCGAGGGTTGGCCGGATATCCCCGTTTTACTGCTAAATAGTACGTATATCCCATTTGGGAAAGACCGATAAGCACTCCGGGAATAAAGCCGGAAAGGAACAAAGCTCCGATGGAAACCTGCCCCATAGCCCCATAAATAACCATCATGATGCTAGGGGGAATAATAACCCCAAGAGTGGAGGAAGCTGCAGTTACTGCTACCGTATAGGGAGTGTCATAACCCGCCTTTTTCATAGCAGGTATGAGCATGGCTCCAATGCCCGCAGTATCTGCAGCAGCAGAACCAGATAAACCTGCAAAAAGCATGCTAACTAAGACGTTTACATGCCCTAGCCCTCCGCGGATATGACCGATAAGAGCATCCGATACCTTAACTAACCGGTCCGTTACCCCTCCTTCGTTCATAAGATTTCCTAAAAGAAGGAAAAAGGGAACGGCTAAAAGGGGGAAGGAATCGATACTTGCATACATTTGGTTTACCACACTGAAAAACGACAGGTCCAAGTGGTAAATAGTTACCAATGAAGCCAACCCCAAGGCAAAAGCTACGGGAACTTTAAGCGCAATTAGGATAAAAAAGCTCCCCATGAGAAGAAGGAGGGGATTCATACTTTCTTTCCTTTTAATAGATGGATCAGCTGGCCCATATCCTTTACAAACACTTCAAAACCGAACAGCACCATAGCTGTACCTGAAACAGGTATCGCAAAGAAAAAGTAGGCTTTAGCTATGCCGAGAGCAGTGGAAAACCTGGATAAACCCATCTGGGTAAAAGTCCACCCATACACTACCATCACATACATAAGGAAAAAGCAGGCTCCATCTGCCAATACATTTAAAAGAGCATTGGTACGTACAAGCCGGGAAGGGAACAATTCAACCGTATAGTGTCGTTTTCTTCGAACCGCTACTGCAGCACCGAGGAAAACAGACCAGACAAAGCTGATAACGGCAACTTCGTCTGTCCACATTAGGGGTAGGTGGAGGTAATTCCGGGCAACTACCTGTAAGAATACAGCCACGATAAATACCGTAAGTAAACCTACCCCTAACGTAAGGAACAATTTTTCGATGAAATCGTTCAGTTTTCTCACTTAATCTCCCGGATCATGCCAAGAATATCCGAAGCCTTAGCATTGGCGGCTAACTCATCATGTAAAGGAGCTACTTTAGCGACGAAAGCTGGTTTTTGTACCGCAGCCACTTTTAAACCAAATTTATCCTGCATATCCTTTAATAACTTCTCATCAAACTCTTTACCCTTCTCTGTCCCCAACACTCCTGCTTTAGGGGCAACCTCTACAATAACTTTTCGGTAAGCTTCGGGGAGTTTGTCCCATGTGCTCTGGCCCATGGTGAAGTGGGTTAGCATATATAAATGCTCGGTTCGGCTCATATAGGGGGCAACTTCGTACAACTTACTTCCATAATACCCACTGATGGTACTTTCAAAGGCGTTTACTACCCCGGTCTGAACTGCCGAGTAAATTTCGTTCCAGGGTAAAGAGGTCGGCAGGGCTCCTAACGCAGACCAAAGTTTTGACTCAATCGGTGAACGTCGAGTTATTGCCTTTTAGATCCTCCGGTGTTATAAAATGCTTCAGGTTGCTACTAGCATTACGGGTCCCCCCTCCTGCTAGAGCAAGCAATTTTAAGTTGAGCTTTTTATCTTCATGGAGTTTTGCATAATGATTGAAAATTTTACCTCCAAACGTTATAGCCTTTTCAAAATGTTCCTGGCTATTGAAAAGATAGCTCAATCCGAATACCTGGTATTCGGGCACAAACTGGGCAGCATTCTGAGTACCTCCAATAACAAAATCTATAGTACCTGCCCGCGTCTCATCTAGGGTGGTAGCATCATTTCCTAACGTAGAACTGTGGTGAATGCTAACCTTTACCTTCCCATCGGTTTTTGCCCCTAGTTCCCGGGCAAAGTATTCAGCCATTTCAATCCAAGGATGGGGAGGGGCTACCACTGTAGCAAGACGAAGATTATATACACGATCAGCAGGAGCAGCTTTCTGTTCCTTGCTCCCCGCAGAGAATCCCAACATCGTAATAACTAAGAAACTAATTAGTAAAAAGCTGAGTTTTTTCATTGGCTTTCCTCCTAGCTTAGGAATGTAATCGTATTTAACGAGCTAGTCAAGAAAGTGTTTCTATTAGAAGAAATACCTTTACTTTAAGGTCTTAGTCGCAAAAGCTAAAACTTAAAGACCTTCCTTCGTACTGGCCAAACCCTCTTCTACGCCCTTGCACAGAGTAT
>JBDNDI010000091.1:0-8608 GCA_046719195.1 Spirochaetales bacterium
CCTTACGCAATAGCCTTACGGTCTTAAACACGCCCGGTACGATTGATTCGGATTATCGGGGAGAAGTAAAAGTAATTCTCATTAATCACGGAAAAGAACCTGTTACCATCCAACCAGGGGATCGGATAGCCCAACTAGTCTTTACCCCTGTAGTACAAGCGGATTTTGTTTCTGTTACCGAGCTAGAGAGTTCGACTCGAGGGGTAGGGGGCTTTGGATCAACAGGGTGAAAGTCCGCTCCTATTTTATAATCTACCGTTACATCAGCGCAGAGTTTGTACTTTCTACCTTCGTTGCTTTTCTATTCTTCTTTTGTGTATTTTTTCTTAATCAGTTACTTTTACTTGCGGAAGAAATACTCGCTAAGCGAGTACCCTTTGTCGACGTTGCCCGATTAATTCTATATAGTATACCTGCTATTATAGCCTTCTCAGCTCCCTTTTCCTCTTTGGTGGGATGCCTAATGGCAGTGGGTAAACTTGCCTCTTGTAATGAGGTCTTAGCTTTTAAAGCTTCAGGCATTTCTTTAGTCCGGTTGTTTATTCCTATTGCAATTTTGGGGATTGTATTATCATTTTTATCGTTTGGGGTAAACGACTATTTTCTTCCCTGGGGAACTGTAAATTTTACCAAGTTGTATCGGAAATTATTATATACCCATCCAGAATTAGAGCTAGAAAGTTATTCGATTAAAAACTATCAGGATACCATTCTTACCAATGGGCAGGTACAACAAAACGCTATAAAAGATATTCTAATTCTAGACAGAGACGCAGAAGGAGCCAAGAGAATCATCACAGCTAGAGTAGGATTCTTAGATAAATCTATAGAGGGAGTAGTGCAATTAGTATTAGATGGAGTATCGATCCTGTCCGTAGGAGGTAGAGAGAAGGATAGATATACATACTCCTTTGCTGACAAAATGTCCTATAATATCCTTTTGAAAAACGTCTCTATATCTTTCCGGGGGCTTGGGCCACGGGAAATGAGTTCTTATGATGTATATAAAGAGATACAGAAAAAACAATTTAATTTACAAAAAAGTATACAAGAACAGAATATTCGTAAGTATGTATTGCAATCCCTGTATAGGGAAGAATATTTAGCAAACGCTGTTGCGGTATTAGAGAATCCCCATCAGTTTGCCCAATTTAGGGATACCCTGAATCGACTAAAACAGCCAATTCTGACAGAACAAAAGAGAGTAATTCAGGATCGTTCTTTGCAATTATACTTGATCGAATTTTATAAAAAGTTTTCTCTTCCTGCTGGGTGCATCTTTTTTATTCTGTTTTCGTTTCCAACGGCTTTGTTTACTAAGCGTAGCGGAAAAATTGTAGGGTTTGGTTTGGGTTTACTCGTTTCTGTTTTCTACTGGGGTATGCTAGTAGCAGGACAAACCTTGGGAGTGAGGGCATCTCTATCTCCCCTTCTTTCTATGTGGACGCCTAATTTCGTTATACTATTCCTCGGATTGACTTCCGTCCTTATCCTAAAGCTGCGATAGAATAGGGAAAGAAGCATGAAAAAATTACACCTGTACTTAATAAAGGAGTTTATACCCGTTTTTTTCATCAGCCTTATCTTTTTTGTGTTAATTCTTCAGATGGTAGATCTTTTTGCAAATCTATGGCGATATTTAAACCAGGAAGTTCCCTTATTAGCGGTAGGCCGTATTCAATGGCTTTACCTTCCCAAATGTATATCCTACTCCTTACCCATTGCTCTACTTTTTAGTATAGCCTTTACGTTAGGAGATTTTCATGGAAAAAATCAGCTTATCGCTGTATTAGGAGCAGGGGTGTCTCTCTATCAGTTTATTTTCCCTCTTATTTTGGTTGGCTTGTTTGTATCCCTAGGGGGATTCTTTTTCCAAGAACAGGTGGTAATCGATACCTTTCGAGAAAAAAACGAACTTTTCCGACAAGTTCTTAATACAAGCACAAGTTTTAGTAATACCAATATAACTATTTTAGGGGATGATATTGGTACAGTGTACCATGCGGATTACTATGATGACGAGAAAAAGGCCTTATTTGGAGTATTGATAGCTCGTCGGAATAGGGAGGGTGATTTGGTTACCCGAATCGATGCAGAATCTGCCCAATGGAATGGTTCCTTCTGGGAATTTAAAAACTTGCGCTTGCTGCAGAAAGTAAAGGGAGAGTTCTTAGAAGAAGTGAAAAGTGACCATGCGGACCCGGAGCTGAATACTCCTCCCCTTAGATTTCGTCGAATGATTAAAACCGTGGAAGAAATGCGAATCGCTCAAGCCCGGGAATGGATAGATTCGCTAAGAAGAGCCGGCCTATCGTATAAGGAAACCCTTACAGAGTACTACAAGAGATATAGCTTTGCTGCGGCTCCTTTGTTGGTTTCTCTATTTGCAGGCCTTGCAGGAGCCCAGTTTCGCAAGAACATTCTCCTTATGAGTTTGCTGGTAAGTTTGATTCTATCCGTTCTCTATTATGTTCTTCAGATGTTGATGGTGCTGTTAGCCAAGCTAGGGTATGTGGCACCTCTTTTGGGGGCCTGGTCAAGTTTTTTGGTATTTTTCTCCGCTTCTATTGTTTGGATCAAGGCATCGAAGCTTTAGGAGGCTTAAATACAATATGAACAACCTCTTTCAACTTCAACATAGGGATGTATCCACAAGGGCTAGAAAGGGGACATTACAGCTTCCCCATGGCCAGGTAGAAACCCCTGTATTTATGCCGGTAGGAACCCATGGAACCGTAAAAGCTCTAATACACGAAGAGCTAGAAGAAATCGGTTTTTCCATAATACTTGGGAACACATACCATCTGTACCTGCGACCTGGTATGGAAGTACTCCAGCATTTTAAAGGGCTTCATTCTTTCACCGGATGGAGAAGGAATATTTTAACAGATTCTGGAGGGTTTCAGGTCTTTTCTCTCACCCCTTTTAGAAAAATATCGCCGGAAGGGGTAAAATTTCGCTCCCATATAGACGGTTCTACTCATTTTTTGACCCCCGAGCTTGTAGTGAAGGTACAGCGAATTTTCCAGAGTGACATACTTATGCCTCTCGATGTATGCACCCCTTATGGCATTACCTACCGGGAAGCCTTGAAAGCAGTTGAATACACCTCTGCTTGGGCTAAACGCAGTAAACAGGCCTGGGAACAAAGCCAATCAGAGAGTGGGGGAAGCTTGTTTGGTATCATTCAGGGAAACTTTTTCCCGGATTTACGCGAAAAAAGTACAGAAGAAATACTTTCGTTAGATCTGCGGGGTATAGCTATTGGGGGGCTTTCGGTAGGGGAACCTTTTGAGGTTTTTCAGGAACTTTTAGCCCATACCTCAGAACTTTTACCGGTGGATCTTCCCCGATACCTCATGGGTATAGGAACACCGGAATTTATTTTAGAGGCAGTGGAGCAGGGAATCGATATGTTCGATTGTGTGTTTCCCACCCGAATCGCAAGAAACGGCACTGCTTTTACCCAGGATGGAAGAATTGCTCTCAAGAGGGAAGCTTATACGTATTCGGAAGAACCCCTAGAGCCTACCTGTACCTGCAAAGTTTGTAAACGTTACTCTAAAGGGTATATCCGGCATTTATTTAAAGCAGGAGAAATTGCGGGGGCTGTGCTAGTTACCTATCATAATCTCTACTTTTTGCAAGATCTTGTGCATAAGATACGAACTTCCATTCAACAAGGTGCATTTTCCGCCTTTAAACGAGAGTTTCTATCTCGATGGAAGTCCAACCATCTTGAAAAAGAAGATCGAGAACAAGAAGAGTAACGCTAAGGAGTTTTCATGCGCGAACCCACCTTACATCGAAGTACAATATCTACATTTGTGGTTATGGTGTGCACCTTTCTCTCCCGTCTTTTTGGGTTTGTTCGCATTGCAGTTATTGGGGCCATATTTGGCGCAAGTGGAGAGGCGGATGTACTGAATGCAGTGTTCACTATCCCTAATAATTTACGAAAACTCATGGCGGAAGGGGCTCTTTCTTCCGCCTTTATCCCGGTGCTCTCTAAATCTCTTGTAACTAACCCTAAGGAAACTCGGGGAATTGTACAAAATATTCTCTCCTTTCAAGCCCTTATTCTTATCCCCTTACTAGGAATTTCCGTTATCTTTGCGGAACCTATAGTTAGAATCCTGCTAGACTTTCCAGAACCTGAACGGATACAGCTTTCCGTACGTTTGTTCCAATGGATGATTCACTATCTCCTGCTGGTAAGCATTTCTGCCGTGTTCATGGGAGTATTGAATGCCCACCATCGTTTTCTTATCCCTGCCATTACCCCTATTTTGTTCTCCCTTTCCGTTATCGCTTCCGTTTTATTCTTGTGGAAAGAATTGGGTATTTTTTCCATGGTATTAGGAGTACTGGTGGGAGGCATAGCCCAGGTGTTATTTCAACTGCCCCAATTTTTCTCCTTTGGATATACTTTAAAACCTAATTTTCAATTCCAGAACCCTCCCTTTCGTCAGATTCTGAAACAGTGGGCGCCGGTAGTCCTTACCGCTTCGGTCTATACTATCAACGAGCAAGTGGCTATTCGGTTCGCTACTGCCTTGGAAGACGGCAGCACCTCGGCGATGAGCAATGCGTTAGTTTTTTGGCAGCTTCCCTTTGGTATTTTCTCTGCTTCGGTAACTACCGTACTTTTTCCTAGAATGAGCCGGCAAGCAGGGATGGCGGATTTATCGGGAGTACGAGAAACTGTAGAACATGGCCTGAAGTATCTAATCCTTCTCCTTATCCCTGCTGCTGTTCTATTAAGTGTACTCGGGAAAGAGGTTATTACTGTGGCCATGCAGCGGAGAAACTTTACCAGTGAGCATACTCTTCTCACTTATCGGGTATTAATAGGATTTAATTGGGGACTTTTATCCGTAGGAGCCTTTAACTTTTTACAACGTTTTTTCTATTCCATTGACGACTATAAAACCCCTTTAAAAACAGCGCTTTTCGTCTGTGGTTTGGATGTGCTTCTATCTCTACTTTTAAAAGAAACTCCCCTTCGGGTCTCGGGTTTAGCCTACGCTAACTCAATAGCCTTTTCCTTAGGTTTAATCCTTATGTACATTAAGGCAAATATGGCTATTGGCCCCTTGAACCTTTCCTCGTTGGCAAAGACTTTCGCTAAGGTTGTTTCTGCCTGTATTCCTATGAGCCTATTCTGTATTTTCCTTAGCCTATGGGCTCGGGAAGTTTATCATCGGGGTAGTTCCTTTAAAGGCTTAGTATATCTCCTCGTTACTGGTTTAGGGGCTTTGGGAATTCTTTTAGGCATCTATGCTTTTTGGGGGATTAAACTGGTTCGATTTAAACAAAAAAAGCGGGATGGACGAAATAGGTAAGTAGAGGGTAGAGGAAGGTGTAGGTTGAAAAAACTTCCGGTTCTTTTGGGTTTACTTTTTTACGGATTGTCACTATTCGCACAAGAAGAGTCATTGGTAGAGGAGCGGCGAAAGGTTTTTCGGTTTGGCACAGAAACAGAAATTAGTGAACTTTTAAAAACTCTTCAGGAACAAAAAGACAAGACCTATATCGAAGATATTGTAGGAATCCTAAAAGGTCGAATATCTAGAAGACTCCTAAGAAGAATTTTTGAATACCTAAAAGATATGGAATTGTCCCATTTGGAAGCAGAGGCAATTGCCCGTAGTCTTTTAGAAGCACCGGATGAGTTGGATGCAGAAACCCTTATCACCTTACTTCAGTTTTTAACCCTTGAAGGTACTAGTCCGTATGTAGAATTAGTAAAGCCTTTAGTTAAAGATACTCGGCGTAGGGTTGCTAGTACCGCGGTCCGGTATCTTGGAAAAAAAGGGTCAGAAGAGGTGGTGCCTGCTTTAATCGAAATCTTTAAAAGTCTAGAGGCGGATGAAGAATTACGTACCGCAGTATTACTTGCTCTGGGCGAGTTAAAAGATCCTTCCTCGGTACCCTTTCTAACCTCCATATTAGAAGACCGGGACGAGAGATTGGTGTACCGGCGGTTTGCTGCTACCGCCTTGGGAAACATTGGCTCTTTAGAAGCCTTCCCTAGTATCAAAAAAGCCTTGGAGGATTCGGATAATCTTCTTCGAGCTCATGCCATCAGTGCTCTTGCCAACTATCAAGTTGAAGAAGTGGAAGAAATCCTCCTCCAAGCCCTGCGGGATGATTTTGCCCGCTTACGCACTTTTGCGGCCGAAGGTTTAGGAAAACGCAAAAGTGAAAGGGCGACGGAAATGCTGATATTTCGGGTAAGGAGAGATGCAGACAGACAGGTTCGTTTAGCCTCTTTACGAGCCTTGGCTAATATTGGTACAGGTGAGGCGATTTCTTTTTTAAAAGAACTGCTTCTCGATGAGCGCGCTTCTTCGGAACTGCGGCTTGAAACTATCCGATTGTTTCTTGCTCTTAGCGAAGGGAAAGATGCCTTATTTTCTCTAATGGAACAGGAATGGACAAAGCAAAATAGCCGACTGCTGGATGAGCTCGGGAAGGGTTTGTCTACCCAAACTAGTTCAGGATA
This sequence comes from Spirochaetales bacterium, assembly GCA_046719195.1. Classification (GTDB taxonomy): domain Bacteria; phylum Spirochaetota; class Spirochaetia; order DTKZ01; family DTKZ01; genus DTKZ01. The sequence goes on from JBDNDI010000091.1 coordinate 6,509, forward strand.
TGAGAAATTCTTTCAGAAAATGTTGACCCATCCCTCCTTTATCATTCGTTTGTATAGCATCCGGGGAATTGGCAGAAATAAAATCGAAGAGTTTAAAGTAGAGTTAGAAAAAATAGCAAAAGAAGGCCTCTCGGCTCAAGAGAGAAAAGAGGCCCGGCTCGTCTTAGAACAATGGAATCAACCTAGATAAAACTCTATTTCTCAGAATTGTACAGGAAGTATATCCTCCACCAATAGAGAATACTTGCGTTCATTAATGACGAAATTGAGCGTATCGCCTTTTTTCCCTTTCGATAGTTCGTTGCCGAGGGGAGAGAGATACGAAATGATCGAATTAGCCGGATCAGATTCCCAGGGGCCGAGAAGGGTGTATTCTTCTTTTTCGTTTGTAAGGAGGTTTTTTAAAATTACCCGGGTACCAAATCCTACTTTGGAAGTATCTATATCTTTTGGGAATATTACCTGCGCTCTCTCAAGTTCCTCTTTTAGTTTTCCCACAGTGGTATTTAAAAGTTCCTGTTTTTCTTTTGCTGCCTTATACTCTGCATTTTCCCGTAAGTCTCCCAGAGCCCGGGCTTCGGCAATTTCCTTTGAGTTATTGGGGATCTCTACCTCTAAAAGGTACTTCAGATACTGCTGCTTAGTCTCATAGCTAGCGGAAGTGGTAAAGAACCCACGGGAGGCAACCACTTCTTTTTCTCCTTCGCCGTAAAACTTGAAATTAGGAAATCGCTTCTGAATCCCTGTTCTTAAATCTACCTTAATACCATCATCAATAGAGCGGGAATCCCAGATTAAAGTGTAGATACGATGGATGGATTCTTCTTCAGCTTTTTGAAAGTACTGTTCTACCTGTTTTTCCTCGAATAAATAAGTAAGGATCTGTTTCTGTATTTTCCGGTTGGTTGGAGTATCCCGCTTATTTTCAATATCCCGGTAACAAATTTCTGCTAGGTGAATAAGACTGATAAGGATTTTTTCATAAGGCACTTTTAGACTATCATACCACTCGAAGGAGAAAAAATTGCGGACTAACCATACAAAGCATTCTCGGTATTCTCGATAATCATTAATGATTTTTTGCAAAAACTCTAGGGTCTTAGCCCTGTACGAGGAGGATAACAATTCATCTAGAATAGAGCGGGTGGGGTACTGAGGAAATAAGGTTAGGTATAGCTCAGGCCAATTTTTCAAGTTCTTTTTGATCTGAACTAAAAGTTCTTTTTTTGTATCTGCATGGGGTATTTTAAGGAAAAGTTCCACTAAGTTATCCGCAGATTCAAGCATCTCTTTAACATCGATGGGAAATCCCGGATTCAGAAAGGGATACCTGGCAACGATCCTTCGAACTAAAAGGGCGCTGGTAAGTATGTATTCGTTTACCCCTGTGTAGGAACGAAGATAGCTGAGAAAATAATCGAACATTTCTCCAAAAGCATCTGCTTCTGGTTCTACATTCTTTAACTCGAAGGCATACTCTTCTAATACCTCTAAACGGCTGAAGAAATCTTTCTCTGACTTAAAGCGGTTCAACATCTTTTCTTCTAACGAGATAGGGTAGTCCCGGACTTCAAAGTAATCGGCTTTATCAGGTAAACTACCAAAATTGTGATCCTCTTTTAAAATTCTTCGAGCTTCGACACTCCATTGATTCCATTCTGCGGGCGATAGTATGGAAGGAACTAACTCGGCCTTGATTTTTTTCATGTCTGCTGCGTTGTCCAGACTTTTAATAATGATTCTCAAGGCCCAGGCAATGTCTTCTTTAATTTTTTTCTTTAATTTTTCTTTGGGCATGGCATTTTTAAGAACCCAGATATGTTGCTTACCTAGAGTCTGCAGGGCATTAACTGCCATCTTGAGGGACATTTTATGATTACGTTTTTTTATAAAATCTATTACAATGGTATCATCCTTAATGCTTTTTATCTGACCTACCCCCCATTCGCGGTGGAACACAAAATTTCCTGCATCAAAAGAAATATGTTTCTCAAAATCTGAGATGGCATCGTGCACATTGCGCCAGCTCTGGGTAAGATTAGAAACTCGAATATATTCTTCTAATTGACTATGGTAGGAGTATTTTTGCTTGAAACATTC
>JBDNDI010000092.1:0-8599 GCA_046719195.1 Spirochaetales bacterium
CCAATAGGCTTTCGGCTTGGGAGTTGCATACGGTCAGCATCCCTTCCGAGTCTACAGCAAGGAGGGCTGTGCGGGAGCTATCCATAACTGCTCTGAATAGTGCTGTTTGTTCTCTCTCTTTCCTCTGAACCTGGATCAGTTGGATTGCCTGGTAAAGAGCTGTATGTATGGCCTCTTCTCCGGATTCGATAAGAAATCCTACCATGCCTACCTCTCTTGCCACGCGAACGGATACGGTGTCTCCTACAACACAGCGGATACCCTTATCGTATGCGGCAGTAATCCGGAGCTTTGCCTCATCTTCCGATTGCAGTACAATCTCTTCAATCTCCATGTTCAGTAGTTTCCCAAGATCATGGATTTCGGCAAATATACTTGGAAAGCCGATAATGGATATTTTTTGGTTGCTGCCCAAGATAGGTCGCATAGCTCGTAACACATCCAAAGCACTCACCCGGATTTCCACTACCGGTATCTCTAAATTTTGAGCCAAAAGGGTTGCCGTTCCCCCTCTACTTATTACTGCATCTACTCCCGATTTTACTAATTCCTTTGCTTTTTCCAATCCATCGCGCAGGTCTCCCTGCGCTACCTGTATAAGACAAGTTTCTTCAGGGAAGTTTAGAGCGATTCTTCGGGCAGTTAAGGCTAAATGTTGGTTTGGTGCCACAATAGCTAGGTGTATAGGTTTAGCTATCATAGGAATAGGGTACAGAGGAAAATTATTTTGGACAACTACTATAAGGAGGTCTATACTTGAAACAACAGGAGGTAGGCATGCAAAAGAGATTTTGGCTGGGTGCAACTACTGTACTCTGGTTCTTGCTAGGGTGTTGGGAAGTTATGGCTGATGGAAGAAGATTGGTTTTATTGTTAGATGTCTCTGGTAGCATGAATGAGGAAGGCAGATTTATCTCTGTATTGAAGTATGTTGAAGAGGATCTATTTCCCAAAACGTTGAAAAATAATGATACTTTTACTCTAATTCTTTTTGGTGATGAGCCTAGGATAGAATTGTCCGAACACATTAAATCCGAATCCGATATAAACACTATCTTGACCCGCTTAAAGAGATTAAAAGCCAACGATAATTACACTGACCTGGGGAAAGCACTAGAATATCTTTTTTCCTATTTAACTACTGCAAAAGAAGGAGCAAAAGAAGAAGTTCAGATTTTATTTATTACGGACGGGAAAAATGCCCCTCCTCGTACTAGTCCTTATTATGGAAAAAATCTATCAGTCGATGCCAAATTTCAAGACATCGGGAGAAAAATATCCCAGGAAGGGTGGTTCATCTATGTAGTAGGAATAGGAAAAGACACAGATGCGAAAACTATCGCCCAGGCTGTACAAGGGGCTGTGCTCCGCGAAACCGACTCTACTCTTACAACTATACGGGGAGAAGATTACACGAAACAGGTAGAAGCGTACCAAAGAGAGAAAGAAATGGATAAAAGAGACAAAGATCTGGTTCCGGTCTCAAAAGCGGTTTCAAAGGATCAAACAATAAGTACGGGAGTTCTGCCTGCTACCCTTGGGGAATGGATAGACCATTTGGCAAAGGTTTGGGGAGTACCCTCAATTTTAATACAAATAGGACTACTTTTCCTACTTCTTATTCTCCTTAGCCTTATTTCTATAATAATCTGGAGGCGCCTGCGTCCTATACAGATACGGGTTTGGGACACGGTATTGGGTCGAGATCACCCTATAACGGTTATCCTAGGTATAGGATCCCGGGTGGTGTTTAATCATCCCCCTTATGTGCTTCCCTCTCTAGGAAAAGAAGAGCAACCGGTTCTTCAATTCTCCCGTTCCTGGAAAGGAATTTGGATAGAACTATTAGAAGAAGGCATAATACGAGCTCCTAGTTCGTTTAAAGTAGGGGGAAAAATCCCATTTAAAAAACAAACACTTGAATTAGCATCAGGAGAGAAAATCTCTTATATAAAACTCTCTTAGAGGATTATTTTTCTTCCTGCTTAGACCGAAGTTCCTTTTTCCATAGTAAATATAGCCTATAGGTTCCAAAGGCAACTACATTTAAGAGGAGAATAAAAAGCACAATACCGAGGATTTTAAAAGGACGCTCTACAGCAGACCCGAGATGATAAAAAAGGTAGTATAGGGTAGTTACGCTTATGGCGGCAGCAATGCTATCAAAGAGGATGAATAAACCATACTTCATCCGCATAATCCCGGAGCTGAGAAATAGAGTGTTTCGTACGCCAAAGGGAATAAAGCGGCAAATTATAAACGAAAATATCCCAAACTTTTTAATGTAGTGATGTACCTTTTCCAATCGTTCAGGGCTTAATAGTTTTTCTACATATTTTTTACGAAGGCCCTTACCAACCCGATAACCGATCCAATAGGCCATATGGTCACTAATAATAACTCCCAAGAGCAGGGCAATGTAAAAATAATAGGTTAATTCACTGTTAGAGCGGGCAAGAAAAGCAGAGCTAATAATGATGAGGTCTTCTGATAAAGGTAAGTTTAAACCTGCCAGCAAGAGCAGGATAAAAGCAATTAGAGGGGCATAGGTAACATACTGATTTAGAAACGACCAGGCCTGTTGCATACCCTCTGTATATCCATATTTTACTACTTAAATCAAGGATGTGATCCTAGCCACTTTCCTTTACCTTACTAGGGCAACTGCAGTATATTCCATAGCATATGCAGGAATATATTCGTGAGTTTCATGTGGAAACCGCTCAAACCTACGATCGGCGAACAGCTTTTCGATGGATTTTGTCCCATGTAGCCCGTTACCCCTATTTGCCGGTATTAATGATTCTTGCCTCTATTATAAACAATACGGCTTATGGAAATATCCAGCTCTACATTGGTAAAAGCTTTGATCTAATAATTTCGGGATTGAAAGGTGTATCTAACTTAGGCATCCTGACATTAATTATTGTGGCATCTGCGGTTATGCAGGGGCTTATGGGACTTGTAAGAAATTACAGTATAGAAACTCTTGCGCAAAGAATCGAACGGGATTGTCGAGAAGAGTACTATCTATCCCTATTAGAAAAAAGCCAAACTTTTCATGGCAAACAACGGGTTGGTGACCTTATGGCTAGAGCCACCCACGATGTACATGCCTTGAATCTCATGTTTAGCCCTGGCTTAATGCTTATTGTAGACTCTTTCCTTGCTTATGCTATTCCCATGATAATGATAGGGAATCTACATGTATCTCTACTGTTAGTGCCTACCGTGTTTACTTTCTTTCTCTGTATAACCCTGATAGATTACAACCGAAGATTAAAACCCGTAAGTATGGCTCTTCAGGAACAGAACGGAAAACTAAGTGCAGAAGCAGAAGAGATCCTAAGCGGTATACTGACGGTAAAATCGAATGTGCAGGAAAGGTACGAATGGGACAAGTTTAGAACCGATGCTGCAGCTTATAAGGACTATTTCATTCAGGAAGGGATAGTCCAGGCCCGATACTGGCCCATGCTAGTGTTTGCCTTAACCTGGGGTTTGGGATTACTCCACGGTTTATACCTCTGGCGAACGGGGATAATAAGCCTCGGAACGGTTATTGCCTTTATGGGGCTCTATAATACCTTTCGTTTTGTTACCTACATTTCCCTCTTTTCTTTTAACACAGTGCAACATGGGATGGCTAGTGCCCGGAGAATCCTAGAAATTATTAATACCCAAACAGAGCTAGATCAAAACTTAAAAGGAGTTCGCAAACAAATAGAAGGATCTGTGGAGTTTGATACGGTGTTTTTTGGGTATAACGGAAGTCTTGTACTAAAGCGTATTTCCTTTTCCGTTCAACCGGGCATGAGGGTGGCTATCGTGGGGGGCACAGGAGCAGGGAAAACTACCCTTACCCGCCTGATAAACCGAACCTTTGATCCTGTGGTAGGGAGTGTTCGAATCGATGGAGTAGATCTCCGGGAATGGAACTTAGAAAGTTTGCGTTCCCAAATCGCTTTTATAGAACAAGATGTGTTTCTCTTCTCTCGTTCTATACGGGAAAATATTATTTTTGGAAATGAAGATGCCCAGGAAGAGCAAATAATACAAGCCGCTAAAGCAGCTCAAGCTCATGAGTTTATACTTTCTTTTACGGATGGTTACAATACCCTAGTGGGAGATCGGGGGGTAACCTTATCCGGGGGCCAGAGACAGAGAATCGCCATTGCCCGAGCTATTCTAACGAATCCTAGAATTCTAATTTTAGATGACTCCACAAGTGCAATAGACAGTCGTACCGAGGACGAAATTCAGAAAGCTATTCGATCCATTAGTAGAGACCGAACAACTTTTATTATTACTCACCGACTTAGCCAGATACGGTGGGCAGATTTAATTCTAGTAATGAAAAAAGGACAAATAGTAGCCCAGGGTAAACACGAAGAACTTTTATACAGCTGTGAAGAGTATCGAAAAATATTTAGTCTTGTTCCAAGAGGTAAAGTGCATGGGATTTATTCTTGATGGTTTAGATACTGAATCTTACGATCGTTCCTATTCAGATAAGGTTTTATTACGTCGGATAACCCAATTCTTCAAACCCTACAAGATGCAATTGGGAATAGCTGCTCTTGCTCTGCTTTCCCTCTCTACTGTAGGAGCTTTATCTCCGATTCTCATTTCCAAGCTTATCGATCTTGTGTCTGAAGTCCCAAAATGGGGCTATATACTAGCAGCCTCGGTAGGAGTATCCGCTTTAGGTGCGTTCAACTGGGGATTTAATTATCTTCACGAAAGACTTATCACTATTGTAGTAGGTAAAGTTGTGTACGATGTTCGGAACCAGGTATTTGAACGCACCCTTTCTCAGGACCTTTCCTTCTTTGATACCCAAGCTACTGGGAAATTGGTTAGCCGGATAGTTTCAGATACTAAGGACTTTTCCAATGTGGTTATTTTAACCGCAGAATTTATGAGTCAATTTGTAATTATTGTTCTTCTGACTGCTTTTCTCTATACAATTCATCCCCCTTTAACTTTTATTCTTTTAGGAATGGCTCCCCTAGCTTCTAGTATTGCTCTTCTTTTTCGGAAAGTTGCCCGAAAAGTTACTCTAGAAGCCAAGCAAGCGAATGCTCAGATTAATGCTCAGATTCAGGAATCGGTCTCCGGTATTATGATTGCCAAATCTTTCCGTAGAGAACAGACTTTATACAATACCTTTCTCAAAAACAACCGGCTTTCCTACAGAGTTGGGTTACGCCGGGGAGTGGTGCTAAATACCATTTTTCCAGTTATGGGTATTACCTCCGGTTCCGCCAATGCGTTGGTTGCCTATCTAGCTGCTTTAGCGGTGTTTGGGGGGAAGCTTAGTCCTGGGGAATGGTATTTATTTATGCAAGCAGTAGGGTTTTTCTGGTGGCCTTTACTGAACCTATCTTCCTTTTGGAGTCAGGTGCAAGACGGATTGTCCGCGGCAGAGAGGGTATTTGCATTAATAGATCATCCCAACCGAGTGGTGCAGAAAGGAGCAATTCCTTTAAAAATAACCCGAGGTAGCATAGAGTTTCGCAATGTGGCGTTCTCATACAACTCTTCTGAACAGGTGTTGAAGGGCTTCTCTCTCCGGATAGACCCAGGAGAGGTGGTCGCTTTAGTAGGACCTACGGGGGCAGGAAAATCAAGTTTAGTTAAGTTAATTGGACGGTTCTACGAGTTCCAGGAGGGGGAAATCCTGATCGATGATCAGGATATCCGAACGCTTGACTTAGCTTATTACCGCAGGCAAATCGGATATATTACACAAGATCCATTCCTATTCGGAGGTACGGTCCGGGATAACATACGATACGGTATACCGGATGCATCGGATGAAGAAGTTTTGAGGGCAGCGTTTCGGTTAAACAGGGGGGAATGGTTAGAGGACCTAGCAGAAGGATTAGATACAGAGGTAGGAGAAAAAGGAAGTAGAATCTCATATGGACAGCGCCAATTGGTAGTGCTTGCTAGGATCTTATTAAAAAATCCTAAAATTTTCTTGTTAGATGAGGCTACCGCTAGCATTGATCCTTTTACTGAAGTCCGAATCCAGGAAGGACTAGCAGAAGTGATGGCAGGTCGTACAAGCATCGTCATTGCCCATCGCCTCTCTACAATACAGAATGCTAACCGAATTATTGTCCTATCTCACGGTAAAATAGTGGAGCAAGGTTCTCATGCCGAACTTCTGTCCCGGGGAGGGGAGTATGCTTCTTTGTACAACGCTTACTTTCGTCATCAGTCTGCTGAATATCTAGAAGAAAAAAGACTCGAACTGGAAAAAGATTCAATTATCTATTAGTATGTAAAGAATGAAGATACCTTCCCACCTGTTAAAAGGATTGCTTCTGGGACTGCTGTTAAGTTCTACTTGTCTATCTACTATTAGAGCTGAAGAAGTGTATGATTTCGGAGGTTACATAAGGGGTCTGGTTGGCATAGAAAGTCCAGGGGACGGTTTTCTTTTGGAAGGAGAACCTTCCCTATGGGTGCGGGGGTATTTTTCACCTGCGGTATCTATGGAACTACAAGTGCGCCTCCTCAGTACTTTAGATACCCCGTATATTCTGGATCTTGAAAAAGGGGTAGTCCAGATAAATGTATTCAACTATCCGGAACTAGATACTTCTTTTTCTTTTAAAGGTGGCAGGTTTGTTTTAGCAGATTTTTCAAATTTTGTGTTAGATCATCGGGTAGATGGATTGTCCTTCACCTGGCTTTTTCCTTTTACAAAGATCGAATTGTCTATAGGGTATTTGGGTTGGCAACCAAAAGAGATTTCGGATATTACCCTTTCCAAATCCGATAGTCTAGATAAAGAGGACGGAGATGTGTACTTTGCACCTCCCCGTTTACTAGAGCTTGCCACTCTCATCTTTCCTAGACTTTTAGGTTCCCACGATCTCATCACCTCCTTCTTATTTCAACAGGATTTACGAACTGATGCTCCGTCTAGACCCCCGGCAAATCAAGATAGAGTCCACACAAACTATCTAGGTCTAGGTACTTCCGGCAAGTTATGGGAGAGGTTAAGGCTCAACACGTTTGCCTATCTATCTGTTGGATTCGTGGGAGTCAGTTCCCGATTATTCGCGGGTATGTATGGGGGTAGCCTCGAGTGGCAGGGTTCGGACAAGTACCGAAAGGAGTTGGGACTCAAGTTTGTCTCTTCTTCCGGGGACGATCGGCTAAACTCTTTAACTTCAATCTATTCGTTAAAGGAAACAGGAATCTTCCTTCCTGTAAGTGGCAGGGAGATAGGTATAGCTTTTTCTCCTCTTTTAACCAATATTACCTTCTTTCAAGCCCGTTACTCCTGGTATCCTCTTTCTTCGCTAAAAGGAGAAGTCTCTACTTTTCTCTTTTTCCGTACCAACGGGGGAGCTATTTCTGAGTCAGGAATTGATGCCCAAGATAACTCAGATGTATTCTTAGGTCCGGAACTAGACCTTTCCATTCAGTGGAAGCCTTATTCAGATGTAACTTTACGAACAGCTTTTGGGGCTTTTTTCCCCGCTACAGGTAGCCTGGGTGCCTTTTCTTCCGGAGATCCTAGGGTAAAAGCTACCCTAGACGTGACGGTTGCCTTCTAAGTATAATTTCGTTTGTTTTTCGGAAATTAATCTTTTTTCGGGCGACGGCTGAAATGATTGACACCCCCTTTACAGCTGCATATACTCAGATAGATGGGTCGAAAAGAGAAGAAAAGTACTCCGATCAATCGGGAAAGAATTCTTCAAACCGCTGCCAAACTCATGAAAGAGCGGGGGGTGCATAACCTTAGTCTATCCGAAATTGCAAAAGCTGTAAAAATAAGCAAGGGAACCCTCTACTACTACTACCCTTCCAAACACAATCTAGTGTTCGATATTGCCGAACAGAGCATGAATCATATGACCCAAAAAATTTTTCAATGGGTAGAAAAAAGTAAAGAAGAAGTGCCTCCCGATGAAATACTGAAAGTGGTGTTTGATACCATTATACGAGCTAAGAGTAGGGGGCAGGTACATTTCTACCTTATATTAGAAGCATTAAACGACGAATCCCTGCGTACCCGCTTTTGCCAGGAGTATGAAAATTGGAAAGAGATGATCCTTAACGGCCTGAACCGAATTCTTCCTCAGGGAAAAGCGAATCCTCTTCTTTCCCAGCTTATTCTTGCTGCGGTGTACGGCTTTCTGCTACAAGCCCTTCTCGGTATGGAAAAGCCTCCTCTCGAGCAAATATCCCGGTTCTTAGTAGAAGCTGATATTTCAAACCCTATATCCGGATGAATCTTATTCTACTTGACTCTGCAGAAACCCTTGGAACTTTCCCCTCAATAGATCGAAGATACCAGCACATCCAGACCATTCTCCGGGCTAAGGTAGGCTCGGTATTAAAAGGTGGAGTCCGCAACGGACCTATAGGTACCCTAGAAATACTATCCTTATCTTCTAAGGGTATTGACTACCGTTTTACTCCCAAAGATAAGGCTCCCCAGCCCTATCCGCTCGGGGTACTTTTAGGAGCTATGCGACCTATAGTAGCTCGTAGGTTATTAAAAGACCTTACCGCTCTTGGAGTAGACAAAATCAGTATAGTAGGAGCTGATTTTTCTGAACCTTCCTAT
>JBDNDI010000093.1:0-8550 GCA_046719195.1 Spirochaetales bacterium
GTAGATGAAGAAGGACGAATTCGGATGGATGATTGGGAAATGCGGGAGGATGTACAGGCAGAAGTAGACCGAAGATGGAAACAGATAGCGGCCGGTAATCTAAAGGCATTGGCAGATTTAGAACAATACACCCAGGATTTCCTGCAACTCCATGGGTTTGGGTTTCCCGAGATAGATTACGAAAAGGATGTTCAAGTTTAAAACTATTTCTTGAACAATCCTAACAAGCGGGAGAAAAACCCCTGTTTTTTCTCCTTTGATAGAGTTATTGCTTGGGAAGATTTTCCCTCTTCCGATTGTTTAAGGGTGAATTGTTCACCATATTTTTCCCGGTAGAGGGAAAGTCGCTCTTCGATCGATTTTGCCGGGTTCTTTTTTATACCGGAACTAGCTTTATTCTTAACCCTCGGCTTCTCCCTTCCCTTGTCCCTAGGATTTTCCTTACTTCTATCCCTAGGGGGACGGCTGGCTCCTTCGGTTCGTGTTAAGGAAGGCCGTAACCGCTTCGTCTTTTCTGGGTGTGTACGGCGATCGCGATTCCTAGACTTCGGAGAATGAAACTCTCTCCGTATAGCTCTTCCGGCACTTATATCCTCTACTAATAGAGTATCATCCAGGGGTTCTACCGGAATTTTCATGCCAATATATTTTTCAATGGCTTCTAATCCAAATACATACCGTTCACAGGCTAACATAATGGCAATACCACTTTTCCCTACCCGAGCGGTTCTTCCAATCCGATGCACATAGTTTTCTGGATCTTCAGGAACATCGTAGTTTACCACCATATCCAGATCTTCTACGTGCAAACCTCGGGCAGCTACATCGGTAGCGACCAGAATTTGTATCTGGTTTGTTTTCAGGTCTTCGATTATTTTAAGACGTTTGCGTTGGGGAAGATCTCCCATTAGAAACCGGCTCTTGTACCTATTTAACTCTAATCTTTTAGACACTTCTTCTGCGGTTTGCTTTGTGTTAGTGAAAACAATAGCACTTGCAGGCTTATGTTTCTGTAATATTCCCAAAAGAAGGGAAAACTTTTCGCTGGATCCAACATGATAAACCGATTGAGTAATGGTATCCACTGTAACCTGTTCCGGGTCAATCGTCACCTCTTCGGCAGCATTCATATATTCCCAGGCAAGGGTGCTAACGCGCAAAGAGAGGGTTGCAGATAAAAGCAGGGTTAAGCGTTCTTCAGGTTTAGGCATTTTTCGAAGAAGTTTCCGTAGATCCGGCAAAAATCCCATATCAAATAGACGATCTGCTTCATCGATTACTAGAATTCCCACCTGGGATAAATTTATCTTCCTTTGTTGGGAGAAATCTATTAAACGGCCCGGGGTTCCTATTAAAATGTCCACCCCTTCCCGTAAAAGAGCCTCCTGCTTTGTGTACCCGAGCCCCCCAAAAAAACTACCCATTCGAAAGGGAAAGTACTTGCCTAAAAGTTTAGCCTCTTCTTCGATTTGAGTGGCCAATTCCCGAGTGGGACAAATAATTAAGGCTTTTTTCCCCCTAAACTTTTCTGTGCTAGAGAGATGATGAAAGATGGTTATAAGAAATGCAGCGGTTTTCCCTGTCCCTGTTTTTGATTGCACTAGAACATCTTTACCTTCTAAAGTTCTTTTTAATGTTTCTGCCTGTACAGGGAAACATTCGGTAAACCCTGCTTCGTCGATTGCTTTTAATAATTCTGGATGTAAAGGAAAGTCGGTAAATTTCATACAGTTATAAAAATACAATATTTATCTTTTTTGGCCAAGAAAATAGAGAAAAAAACTTAATCCCGGATATGGTATTTCCCTTCTTTCTCTGCAACAAACCCTTCTTTCACAAGATCCCGCAACGCTCTAGAAGTTTTTTCCGGTGAAAAAGTAAGTCGGCTGTTTAAATCGTTCAAACTTATGCCAGAGGCACTAGCTAGTAAAACCGATAAAATTTTACCCCGCAATTGCCGGTAAGAACCTTCGAAGGGAGATTGCTTTGTGAAGTGCTTGCTGCGTCTATTAGGATTTGGTACTTCCTTACCTATATAAGCCCCATAATCCATTAAAGCATAATACCATCCCCTCGGATCTTCCTGGTACAGAGTTTTCTCGACTAAAGGCAAAAGGTCTTTATCGCGAATATCTGACCCCTGGGGAAAAAAATGATATAGATAAACCCGACGAATATTAGTTTCTAGAAAAACCAGGGGAAGGTTAAAAGTAAAAGTAAGAATGGCCCGGGCTGTATATGGTCCGATACCCTGGCATTGCTCCAATACGCTCGGATCTTTTGGTAGTTCACCTTCCCAGGTATAGGCTAAAGTTCGGGCAAAGTTCTGTAAGTAAAGAGCTCTGCGATTGTACCCTAACCCTTTCCACAGAAAAAGAAGGTCTTTCAGGGAAGCTTCGGCTAGATCGTAAGCACTAGGGAAGGCCTGCAGAAAAAGGGAGTATTTTTTTAGAACTCCTTCGGTACGAGTTTGTTGAAGCATAAACTCAGAGACAGTAATTTCATAAGGATCTTTGGTGTGTCTCCATGGAAAGTCCCGACCCTTCTCCTTATAGAAAGCCAGCACTTTCTGTTGAAAACCTGGTACATCTAACGTTTCCTGCATAGATTGTATTGTATAGACCAAAAGGCTGTGTTATAAGGGGGTATGCTGCAGAACCTATTAGCCATGTTTGTTACCTTTTTCCTTGTTGTAGATCCCCTAGGAATAATTCCCCTCTATCTATCCTTAACCTCAGGATTTTCTAAGGAAAAGAAAGTTCAGATTATTAAGCGGGCTCTGATAACAGCTTTAACGGTTTTTGCTGTATTTATCCTTTTCGGTCGAGCTATTTTACGTTTCTTAGGCATAGAAACTGGCGCTTTTTTTATAGCTGGAGGTATTCTTTTGTTTTTTGTCTCTATGGATATGTTGTTTGCCGCACCTAAACGTACTAAAACTTCTCCCATGGAACAAGATTCCGAAGATATTTCTATTTTTCCTTTAGGTATTCCTATTTTAGCCGGTCCGGGAACCATAACTACTATTCTTTTGTATGTGGGGAATGAAGAAGCCGACCTGGCAACTCATCTAACGGTAGCTGGTGTCCTTATCTTTGTTCTTCTTTTAGCGGGTGTTTTTCTTCGCCTTTCTGAATACTTTGTCCGTCTTTTGACAACTACAGGGTTGTCGGTAATTGAGCGGATTATGGGATTAATTCTCTCCGGTCTGTCGGTACAATTTGTCTATGATGGTCTACTAAGACTTCAGATTCTACAATTAAAATAAAATATCCCACTACATATGTAGGCGAATCCTGATTTATTTGGTATATTATACGCTACACTTAGTGGAGGGGTTTCTATGAAAATAGAAAGACGTTTCACCCGGGAAGGCCAAAGTCCTTACGAAGGTATCCAATGGGAAGAAAGAATTTCTGAGATTCGGGATGCCTCGGGAAATGCTATTTTTCGGCAGGAAGGAGTAGTTGTGCCTTCTTTCTGGTCTCAGATTGCTACCGATATTTTAGCCCAGAAATACTTCCGGAAAACGGGCGTCCCTAAAGAAATTTCCCAAACCGGTAGGGAAACCGACGCCCGGCAGGTGTTTCATCGATTAGCCTATACCTGGAAACGCTGGGGTGAACGGTGTGGGTATTTCGACTCTCCTTCGGATGCCGGGGCTTTTTACGATGAGATAGTACGTATGCTAGCCGACCAGATGGCAGCGCCCAATTCTCCCCAATGGTTCAATACAGGGTTGTATGAAGTATATGGCATCGAAGGGCCGCCCCAGGGACATTACTATATAGATCCAGAAACGGGCAAACTGAAAAAATCAAACAATGCCTACGAACGACCTCAACCGCATGCCTGTTTTATCCTGGATGTAGAAGATGATTTAGTAAATGAAGGTGGGATAATGGATCTAGTAAGCCGTGAAGCCCGCTTATTCAAATATGGTTCTGGAACCGGGAGTAATTTTAGCAAAATACGAGGCGAAGGAGAGTCTCTGAGCGGTGGGGGGGTATCTTCCGGCCTTTTATCCTTTTTAAAAATAGCCGATCGATCTGCTTCAGCCATAAAGAGCGGGGGTACCACCCGTAGAGCTGCAAAAATGGTTATCTTAGACGCGGATCATCCGGATATCGAGCAATTTATCGATTGGAAGACGGTAGAAGAGTATAAGGTTGCTTCCCTGGTTACGGGAAGTAATCGCCTACATTGTAGTGTTCAAGAATTGCGGGAAGCCTTGGAAAAGGTGACGAATTCCCAGGAGGCCCTTTCCTCTGCCAAGGTAAAAACAGCCCTAGCAAAAGCCTTGCAGGAAGGTATTCCTTCCAACCTTCTTTACCAGTATGTAAGGCTATTTATGGAAAAAGTTCCGATTCCCCAACCCCAGGTATACACCACCGATTGGACCGAAGAAGCCTATAATACAGTGAGTGGGCAGTCTTCCAATAATTCTGTTCGGGTTACCAACGAGTTTTTAAAAGCTGTACTAGAGGACAAAGAATGGGAATTAATAGCCCGAACAACGGGAAAACCCACAAAACGGACCAAGGCACGGAATCTGTGGCAAAAAATTGTGCGTGCAGCCTGGCAGTGTGCGGATCCCGGACTTCAGTTCCACACTACAGTGAATGAATGGCATACCTGTTTATCCGATGGAGAAATTCGGGGTTCTAATCCCTGTTCTGAGTACATGTTCCTGGACGATACCGCTTGTAACCTTGCCTCTTTGAATCTTCGGGCTTTCTACGATGCGGAGAAGGGCGAATTTCATTTGGAAGATTATCTCCATGCCGTCCGCTTATGGACCCTTGTATTAGAAATCAGCATTGTGATGGCCCAATTTCCCAGTCCCTCGATTGCAAAAAAAAGTTTCGAATACCGAACCCTAGGGTTAGGATATGCCAACTTGGGATCCTTACTTATGGTAATGGGACTACCCTATGATAGTGACGAAGCTAGGGCAGTAGCTGCCTGTTTAACCTCCCTTCTTACGGGTGAAGCTTATGCGACTTCTGCCTTAATCGCAAAAGATGTAGGTCCCTTTCCCCGGTATGAACCCAACAAAGAGGGCATGTTGCGGGTAATTCGCAACCATAGAAGGGCTGCATATAATAAAAAGGATTTCGAAGGGCTATCCATTCCTCCCCAAGCTATTAATGCCCAAAAATGTCCTACGGATCTTCTCAGTCGAGCTAGGGAAGTCTGGGATAAAGCCTTACAGTTAGGGGAGCAGTACGGATATAGAAATGCCCAGGTATCAGCCATAGCACCAACAGGCACCATAGGTCTTCTTATGGACTGTGATACTACGGGTATTGAACCAGATTATGCCTTGGTAAAGTATAAAAAGTTAGCGGGTGGGGGAGTATTCCGTATTGTGAATCAATCCCTACCCCCGTCTTTAAAAAAATTAGGCTACTCGGAAGAAGAAATCGCAAAGATTGTTTCCTATTGTATCGGTCATGGTACCCTTCCGAAAGAAGGTCCTTTCAGCAGAGAATCCTTAAAACTTCTAGGTTTAGAGGAAAAGGAACTTGATGCAATAGAATCAAACCTTAAAGGGGCTTTTTCTTTAAAAGAAGCTTTTTCTTCGACCACTTTAAAAAAATTATTGAGTTTAGGCATACAGGAACAAGACTGGAAAGCAGCGGATCTGTATTGTTGCGGGACTTTAGGGGTGGAAGGCTGCCCCATCTTAAAAGAAGAACATTTGGCGGTGTTTGATACGGCCAATCCATCAGGTAGAGGTGCTGTTCGCTCTATCCCCTATAAAGCGCACATAGATATGATGGCTGCTGTTCAACCTTTTGTTTCCGGTGCTATATCTAAAACAATCAATATGCCCGCCACAGGTACGGTAGAAGATGTTTCCCAGGCTTATTTGTACGCCTGGCAACGAATGCTTAAAGCTATTGCGATATATAGAGACGGATCCAAGCTTAGTCAGCCTTTAACAGGAATAGGGGAAACAGCCGATCCCTGGTTAAATCTTATCCGGGAAATTGAATTGCAAGGGGTAGAATTACAAAAAGAAACTATTAGCCCTCCATCTTTGGAAATAAGATCGAGCAGGAAAGGTAGGCGCCCTTTACCCAATCGGAGAAAAGGATATACCCAGAAAGCAAAGATAGGGGGTCATAGTATTTTCTTACGTACAGGCGAGTACGAGGATGGAACCTTAGGAGAGATATTTCTCGATATGCATAAAGAAGGAGCGGCGTTTCGTTCTCTTCTGAACAGTTTTGCCATTGCTGTTTCCTTAGGTTTACAGTACGGTGTTCCCTTAGAAGAGTATGTAGACGCCTTTACCTTTACTCGTTTTGAGCCAAACGGAATTGTACAAGGGCATGAGTCCATAAAAATTACCACTTCAGTATTAGATTTTATTTTCCGGGACTTGGCGCTAACCTATCTTCATCGAACCGATTTAGCCCAGGTAAAACCAGAGGATTTGCGCTCTACCGAAACAACCAGCACCGCGGAAACAACCAAAGGCATGGGTTCCCCAACCGATGCGATCTCTTCATTAATGCAAGCAAAGCTTAAAGGATATGAGGGAGATCCCTGCCCTACGTGCGGGCACCTTACTTTAGTACGGAATGGATCTTGCTTAAAGTGTGAAACCTGCGGAGCTACTACTGGCTGTTCGTGAGACTAGATAAACTTTGTTCGATAAAGTGCAGGATAACAGGGTCTAAATGCTTTGCCGCTTCTCGGAATTTGGAAAGTACTTCTTCCCGATTGAACTCCCCGTCCGCTACAAGAATAGGAGTCATCTTATTATGGAATGTGACTTCTCCATCATCAATACGGTTATGGGAATGTCCACCCCGCTGCCTCCAGGTTAAGACCCGTTCCTGCCCCTCGGTTCGATAGCACAATTGAAAGGCTATAATATCTTTAGAATCGGGAGAGGGATAAAAGAGAATTAAATCGAACTCATCGTTTCGAAACCATCGGCGAAATCCCTCTTCCGGAATCTGTCGTACTTTTTGTATTTCCGTTAACATACCCATAATATAATACCAAATTCTTGCTAGGGCTTTACATTTTTTTAATAATTTGATAGGGTACTTCATATTTTGAGTAAGGCAGGCTAGGTATGGCACGGAGATGTGAAATTTGTGGTAAAGGAACTATGCATGGGAATAACGTTAGCCATGCAAAAAATGCAACCCGAAGAGTCTGGAAACCAAATTTGGTTCGAGTTCGTACGATGGTTGGACGTAAAGCTGTTACTCTAAAAATATGTACCCGCTGTTTAAAAAGCGACAAAATTGTAAAAATTTAATTTCTTTCTTCTGGATCTGAAAGATCCAGTTCCAATCCATCAAAAGCAGGAGCTACCCAAGAAGGTAGCTCTTTTTTTATCTCCTCATGATCGATCTCATGACAGAGATGGGTAAAATATCCTTCTTTCGGCTGGATTTGGTCCATCACCTTTAAGGCTTCTCCTATAGAGAAATGAGTAGGATGAGGACTTTTGCGAAGCGCTCCTAGAACAAGTACTTCTAGACCCTTAAGAAGGGGAAAAGATTCTTTTGGTATAAAGCTACAATCCGTTATATAGGCAAGGTTTCCGATTCTGTACCCTAGAATATCTAGTTTTCCATGTTTTACCGGTATGGGTTGCACTTGGATTCCCCTTAGATTGAAGGGAGAAGGGGGTGAAATAGTATGCAAGGTGATGTTGGGTACCCCTCCACCCTTTTGACGAGGGTGAAAAATATAGTTGAACCTTCGAGCTAATTCTTCCAAGGTATCTTTTGTTCCGTATACCTCTATCGGGTTCGTATGTGTCAAGGGTCTTAAATCATCCAAACCATGGAGATGGTCAGCATGAGAATGGGTGAGCAGAAGGGCATCTAGATGCTTAATCCCTGCTCGAATTGCCTGCAGCCGAAACTCTGTAGCAGTATCTATTAAGATAGAACGTGGTAAAGAATTTGTTAAAATCCATGCGGAAGCGCGGGTTCTTTTGTTTCTCAGATCGGAAGAAGTGCAAACCCTGCAGGAACACCCCACTACGGGTATCCCGTGGGAGGTGCCAGTACCAAGAAAGACTAAACGCATGGGATGGTAGGGTATCAAAAACTATTCCCTTAGAGAAGAGCTTTGCTTAGAGTAACACCTTTACAGAGGGATACTCTGTTTTTCCAAATACCTTTTCCAATCCGTAGAAAACCTTTTTCTATAAGATTTCCTAAGGCTTCTTCTAATTCTTCTTCTTCCCAATGGTTCAAAACTCCGTACCATTTACGGGTAAAAATGCTTTTACTATACAGGTTTGATTTTCCCTTTAGAATTCCTGCTAGCTCCTTAAGGGTGAACCGCCTAGGATTTTTTTTAATAAGGGTAATAATTTCTTTTGTCCCCTCTAAAGGAGATTTCCTACCATCGCAGGTGTCACAACCATTGCAACTGTCAAGTTCTGCACCTAGCTTCTGGTAAAGAAACTGTCTTAAACAGGTCCGAGTATTACTGTATTGCTGAAAAAAAGGAGAAATTTTGCATCGGTCCTGCGGAGATACAAGGAGGAGCACCCGGCGTGATCAT
>JBDNDI010000094.1:0-8516 GCA_046719195.1 Spirochaetales bacterium
TTTCCGCCAGGTTCGGTACACCATTCCTCCGGTCGAGGTTTCTCCGCCCAGGGTGATTAATCGGGGAAAGAAACCTTCTTTCGGTAGAATTTGCCCATCGTTAAGCCATTGCTCAAAGGACCCAAAAAAGGCAGATGCGTCTTTTAAATCTGAGTACAATACCCATTCGGTGGCCGTCTCTGTAAAGAGAACCGGTAGCCTTGAACGCAGGGTAGACGGCTCAAGGAAGGCGACAAGAGTATGAATTTCTTCCTGCTGATCTCGACTTTTAATTTTTGCAACACGACAAGCGGAAAGGGGTTCAATTTTTGCAGAAATTATGTCACGATCTCTGTTTAGCCTTCTAGCTAAAGCTTCTAGGGCTAGAGATCCTAGAGGACTTGAATCTTCTTTTACTATCCGAAGCAGTTCCGGAATTGCCTGCTCCCCTAAATCTAAAATACGATCAAGTAGCCTTTCTGTAGTTCTCCCTAGGGACTCTCCTTTCTGTAGTAACGAGAGAACCCTCCCTACTCTCGCACTCTTCTGTTCTCGAATGTCTTGCAGAATAAATCGGTCGAATAGATGATACCGGGCATTGATTGCGGCCTCTGCTAAAGCCCCTCGTGTAGGCTGGGAAATTAGGGCAATTTCGTCCAGAACATCGGAGATCGCTCCACCTTCCAAGTCCTGGGGAGTGGATAGTATGCTCAATAACAGATCCTGCTTGGCAGAGAGGGCTGCTTTTGCTTTAAACAATCTGAACAATACCTTTCGAGTTAAATCTGTTTCACTTTCCAAGGTTATACCGTACCATTTAAAAGCCCTCTCTAAAGCCCGTAAAAAAGCAGAGGAAAAACCCTTTGTCCGGTCTACGGTTCTTTTAAAATAATGAGCTAACAATTCTATAGTGGGTACAGGACCTAATTCACCCTCCGGATCTACTTGGGAGGAGGAGAACAATCGTTCGACAGTAGCAAAAGCCTGCAATCCTTCGATAAAAAGTTCCTGAATAGCCTTGCAGTAGGAGGGGTGCCTTAGTTGGAAGGTTTTAATGTCTTGATATAAGTCAATAACCTTAGGGGTACCGTCGTATCCTAACAACACTGCTCGGAATCTTCCCCGTAAAACTTCCCATTCAGAGGATGCATCCTTTCTAAGGAGTCTACTAAAATCTAAAGCTTTACCCTCTTCCTTTTCCTGCCTGGTTTCTCCCTCTTCTGAAGCTTCTAGCAAAGCTAATACCTGACCAGCACCTACCTGTTCTCCTGAACGAACCCGTATTTCCCTAATTCTTCCCTTGCCAGGAGAAGGGACCACTACTTCCATCTTCATGGCTTCTAAGGTTAAAATTATATCTCCTTTCTCTACCTCTGTTCCGATCGTAAGGGGTATCGAGAGAACTACCCCCGGGGAAGGAGATTTTACAACACCCCCAAGACTAAACTCCAGTTCATAGGGAATTCCATTTACTTCGACTTGAAGGACATCGCCTCTTTCCACTATCTGGATGGTGTATCTCTTTTCCCCTAATCTTAGCAGAGATTCGTTCGATTTCTTCTGGTACTTTACAGAAAAAGTCTGATCTCCGCGGATTAAATAGGTTTCTTCATCCAGGGCTTTTACAAGGAAGGTGTATCGGGTGCCCTGAGCAGATACCTCTACTTCATACCCCGTTCCCCGCTGCAAATCGCGGGGAGAACCAAAAGTCAACATTTGCTGGGTAAAATTCGCCACCTCTTCTTGCACCCGTTCCAGATACCGTTCAATAGCTCCAACAGTTATGGCTATGTCCCAGTCTGGATCAGGTACTATCGGGGTTTTGGAAGAAAGCAGCTCTTCCACAAATCGGGTATGTACTCCCCCCTTTCGGATATCCGGATTCTTTAAAAGGCCAATTAAGAAAGCTCTGTTGGTAGTGCCTCCTTCAATGTGGATCCGCATTTCTGACAAAGCTCGCTCAAGCCTAGCCAGGGCTGTAATTCTATCGTGTCCGGAGGCGATAACCTTCGCAACCATAGAATCAAACTCAGGGGGAATTTCGCTTCCCTGGTCTATTCCCGAATCTATCCGAATGCCCGGTCCAGCAGGAGGTCGGAATCGAGACACAAACCCAGGCGAGGGTCTAAAATCTCTTGAAGGGTCTTCGGCATTTAATCGGGCTTCAATTACAACCCCGCGGGGTAAGGGATTCCAGTCAGCAATCGACTCACCCCTAGCAACTCGTATCTGCCCCTGTACAAGGTCTATCCCATAAAGCTGCTCCGTAATAGGATGTTCTACCTGGAGACGAGTATTCACTTCCATAAAGTAAAATTCTTCTCGTTTAAAATCGTACAAAAATTCTACAGTGCCCGCACTCTCATAGTTAGCTGCCTGTATTAAGCGTAGAGCAGCCTTTTCCATCTGTTGGAGCGTTTCCTTAGACAACCCAGGGGGGGGTGTCTCTTCTATTATCTTTTGATTTTTGCGTTGGATAGAGCAGTCCCGAACACCAAAAGATTTTACATTGCCATATCGATCCGCAAGAACCTGTACTTCCAAATGCCGACCCTTTTCTACCAATCTTTCTATAAACACTACACGGTTACCCGTAATCCGGAATGTTTCTTCTACCGCTGAGGCAAACTGAGCCGGTAATTCCTCCGGGGTGTGCACAAACCGTATTCCTCTACCACCCCCTGCATTTGCTGCTTTTACAATTACCGGATACCCAATTTGTTCGGCTATTTTTTTCGCAGCCTCTAAGGAAGGGACAGCTCCTTTGCTCCAGGGGCAAATAGGAACCTGATTGCTTTCTGCGAGTTCTTTCGCTGCGATTTTATCCCCTAACAAGGCCATCGCTTTTGAATCTGGTCCGAGAAATACAAAGCCCGCCTCCTCTACCCGGGAAGCGAAGTCGGCATCTTCGGAAACAAACCCCCATCCGACCCACACGGCTGTGCAACCTGCATGGGTAAGCCCTTCTAAAAGGAGTTCTTTGTTAAGATAGGGACTACCTTTTCTGAAAGAGGGTAATTCATACAAAGGGACAGATAGATCTGCTTCCCTACTAAATAAAGCATTCTGTTCTTTTTCCGTATAAAAAGCTACCGTTTGTAATTCGGTACCTTGAATTCTATTAAACTCGCGTACCGCACGAATAAAACGTACAGCTGCTTCGCCTCGGTTTACAATACCGATACGGGCAGTATCCTTGAGGGTAGGTTTGTTCTGGATTGCTTTCCGGTTAGGCATGGGAGCATCCTACCTAGGAGTAGAGGATTAGGTCAATAGGATTTGTCAGCCAGCGGCCGAATTGGGGTCTACGTCTTCGAGCAAAAGGGGAGAGGGCGCATCTTTGCAAAAGGGTGCCAAAATTGTTGATCCTTTGTATTTATTTGTAAATTATAGAGTAAGCAGAAGATTACTCCCTAGCAATATATTCCCAACGATTAGGTCTTTGCTCGGGTAATCGATCCCACGAATTAAAGGAAAAATGGGCACAAAAACAGCTGCAAGTTGACAACTCCACTTGTTTTTCCGCCCACAGGGTAGCAAGGGATTCTAAAGCAGGATTGTGACCACAAACCAATACGCTGGAACCTGTATCTAAGGCAGATAGTAAGGCAATTATTTCTTTCTCTGTAGCTGAGTATAGTTCATCCCTATATTCTACTCTAGTAAGGGGAAAGGAGAGATCGGGCAAAAGAAAAGCTAAGGTTTCTTTTGCACGTTGGGCAGGACTCGAAAGCACCCGATCAAATACTATCCCTTCTTTTTTTAACTTCTGGGCGAACTTTCTTGCATCTTCCTGGCCTCTTGAAGTTAGGGGTCGGGCAAAATCCGGAAGTCCAGGCACATCTTTTTGAGCCTTCGCATGTCTAAGTAGATAAATGCTTTTCATAGTTAGGAATTCTATATTCTGGATTACCTCTTTGCAATGGGTAATTTTTTAGTCCTATAAGACCTCTTAACCAAGAAATAAATTTCTCCTACATTCATTCCATGAACCCCCATATTGCGCAGTTGCGTTCCCATGTGTATCGTTTAACCCGTGAATTTTTCTATCAGAAAGGATATCTGGAGGTAGAAACTCCTCTATTGTCTCCTGCACTAATTCCTGAATCTTCCATTGAAGTGTTTGAGACAAACTTCCATTATCCGAGCCAGGACCCCATACCTCTGTACTTAATTCCCTCACCGGAAGTTTGGATGAAACGGCTAATTCAGTCCGGATGGCCCTCTATATTCCAGATTTCTAAATCCTTTCGGAATTTTGAATCGATAGGGAAATGGCATAATCCGGAGTTCACTCTGCTAGAATACTACACCCAGGGAGCCGACTACCTCAACTCTATAGATATTACCGAAGAGTACTTAACCTACCTGATATCGAATATCCCTAAAGAATACAAAACACCAAGACTTGCCTCCCTGCTCCCCCCCTTCCGACGAATGCGGATGGAGGAAGCATTTAAAGAGTTCGCCGGTTTTGATCTTGCCTCACTAAGCCGGGAAGATCTAATCGAAAAGGCAAAACAGTCAGGCTTTATGGTCTCGGAAAATAATACATGGGAATCTGTATTCAACCTTTTTTTTGTTCATCAGGTCGAACCCAACCTACCTAAGGATAGACCTCTAGTTTTGTTAGATTACCCAGAACAATTGTATTGCCTTGCCAAACGGATTCCCCATACACCCTGGCGGGAACGTTGGGAACTATATCTGGAGGGTATAGAACTAGCTAATTGTTTCACAGAGGAATCAGACCCCAGGGAAATCGAAACATATTTTAGTTTAGAAGGGGACTTAAAAGCCTCTTCTAAGATTCCACATGTTTTAGACGAGGAGTTTCGGAAGATGTACCAAAAAGGATTTCCCCTCTGCTCAGGAGTTGCCCTAGGTATGGATCGATTGTTAATGAAATTGGCCGGAGCATCCTCGATACAGGGGGTGATTTTATTTCCTCTTTCTGATATAATAAAAAATAAAATACATACTAAACGAAGAGAGAGGAAAAACGAGAAACCCATATGATTAGAGCAGGTGCAATTGAAAAAGGCATGTGTCTATTATTAAAAAACGACCCATACCTAGTGGTAGAGCGAGAGTTCGTAAATCCAGGCAAAGGTTCTGCCTTCGTACGACTAAAATTAAAGAACTTGAAAACTGGCCAAGTTTTACGGGAAACTATAAAAACGAACGATTCGGTAGAAGAAGCCGATGTGCACGATAAGAATGCTCAATTCTTATATTCCGATGCAAGCGGATACTACTTTATGGATAATGAGAGTTACGAACAGTTTACCGTTCCCCGGGAAGGCTTGGAAGATAAACAGTACTATCTACAAGAAGGGCATAGTTACTATGTTACCTTCTGGGAAGGTAATCCTATTGATATTAAAATCCCCTACAAAATTGTCCTAACGGTAACAGAGGCACACGAAGCCCTGAAGGGTGATACAGTAACAGGAGCTACAAAACCCGTTGTACTGGAAACAGGCCTTACCGTGAGGGTTCCCATTTTTATAAAACAAGGTGAAAAAATTATGATTAATACCGAAACGAACGAATATGTAGAGAGGGTGAATTCATAATTTTCTATAATTACAGAAATTCTTAAAAAACCTTTATACACCCCTTCCATTTCTTATCGTTGAGTGATATAATAATATATGAAGGGAATACAATATGCGAGTAACCACTAAGGGAAGATACGCCCTAAGGGCGTTGGCCAATCTGGCCGCAACACAATCGGAAAAACCAGTCTCCATCAAACAGATTGCTGAAGAGGAAGACATCTCACCGGAGTTTTTAGAACAGATTTTTTTCCGTCTAAAAAAGGCAGGTCTTATTCGCTCTGTGCGAGGGCCAGGCGGGGGGTTTATGCTAGCAAAAAGCCCCGAAGAAATTACTCTACAGGATCTGTTCTTGGCCGTAGGGGAAGGTGTAAAACTTACCCCGTGTTCGAATTGTTCCAAAACCGCAACTTTTGAAAAAAACGGATGCCCTCGTATAGAAACATGTACGATTCATCCTATTTGGGAAGAGGTATCAAAAAACGTTTCAGACATTCTTACTAGTTACACTTTGGATAAAGTGCTCTACCAAAAAATCGGATCGGTTTAACCTTTTCTATAATTTAGGAAATTTAGGATTCGGTTTCAGAAGCAACCATGTCTTTGCTGGAGACAGATGTCAAGAAAGCAGTAGAAAAAGTCCGCACGAGTCGATGGGTAACCGCTTTCACCGGTGCCGGAATATCGGTAGAAAGCGGAATACCTCCTTTTCGCGGGACGTCGGGTATCTGGAATCGGTATAACCCCCAGGTGTTGGAGATTGATTATTTCCGTTCTCATCCAAAGGAAAGCTGGGAAGTAATAAGGGATCTTTTTCTATCCAAATTCGAAAAAGCCCAACCCAATGCAGCTCATTCTGTACTAGCTGCATGGGAAAAACGAGGACTTCTAAAAGCTTTGATTACACAAAATATCGACAATCTACACCATCGGGCCGGCTCGCAGAAGGTGGTGGAGTACCATGGCAATTCCCGATTTCTTCAGTGTTTAAAATGCCATGCTAAAATAGAGGTCTCTTCGATAAACCTGGAAGTTGTACCCCCCAACTGCTCCCTGTGTCAGGGATTGCTAAAACCAGATTTTGTATTTTTCGGAGAGGCAATACCCCAACAAGCCTTAAGAGACTCCCTTCTGGCAATGGAACGGACTGATTGTCTGTTAATTATTGGAACTACGGGAGAGGTGTATCCAGCTGCAGATCTTCCTAGAATAGCGAAGGAGAAGGGGGGATACATTATAGAAATAAATCCTGAACCCTCCTCCTTTACCTATTCCCTTTCCGACCTTTACCTTCCCCTACCGGCAGGTAAGGCACTCCCCTTAATAGAAGATCACCTTCTTAAATATGGATAGCCCAACCTTCTGCAGCACGGCTAGCCTCCATAACACCTTCGGATAAGGTGGGGTGAGCATGGATCATGGTTGCAATTTCTTCCGTCCCTGCCTCTGCTGTTTTTGCTAGTAATAGTTCGTGGATCAATTCTGTGGCCTGTATACCCACTATATGAGCACCTAAGATCTCCCCAGTAGAAGGGTCAGAAAGAAGCTTTACCATTCCTTCCACATTCTCCACGGCTACAGCCTTCCCTACCCCTCTGTACGGAAATAGGGCTTTTTTGTATCGTACCCCCCGTTTTTGTGCCTCCTGCTCCGTAATGCCAAAACTAGCTACTTCGGGCTCACAGTACACAGCTTGCGGTACTGCATCTAAATCAATTCTAGGAGGAGGGTTCTTTCCTGCAATGTGTTCCACAGCTATTTCCCCTTCTTTCGAAGCTACATGGGCAAGCAGGGGCGTTGCTACCACATCGCCTACAGCATAGACTCCTCTAGCGGAAGTTTCGTAAAAATTACCTACTTTAATAAACCCTTTTTCTAAAGCTACCCCAATCTGCTCTAAACCTATACCCTCTATATTCGGAGCCCTGCCTACAGCCACTAATACCTTGTCGGCTTCTACTGAAAAAGAAGCATCTTTTTCATTTTGAAGCTGAACTTTCACTCCGCTACTGATTTTTTCCATACCTACTGCCCGAGTAGCCAGGTGGAACTTTACTCCTCGCTTGCTAAATTCCTTCTCTACTACTGTTACTATTTCTCCATCTTCTAGGGGTAATATTTGGGGAAGCATTTCTACTACCGTTACTTCTACCCCGAAAGCATTCATTATGTATGCAAACTCCATTCCTATTGCTCCAGCCCCTAAAATAAGTAGTCTTTTAGGTAGTTCTTGCAACATGAGGGCACCTGTCGAAGATAGAACGGTTTCCTCATCGATAGGAAAGTTGGGAATTGTCTTAGGTCTAGAACCTGTAGCGATAATAACATTGGAAGCTGTAATTTTTTGACTTCCTCCATCTGAATCTACTCGTAAAGTATGGGGATCTTCAAATATTGCCCTTCCCGGAACATACACTACTCCGTTTTTTTTGAGTAAAAATTGCACCCCCTTGGATAATCGCTCAGCCGCTAAGCGGGACTTTTTGTAAACCTCTTTGTAGGAAAAAGAGCTGGTATCGACTTTTACTCCTAGTTCCTTTAAAGTGGAAAGGGAACGAAAGATTTCTGCCTGGTGTATCAGCGCCTTAGAGGGTATACAACCTATATTTAAACAAACCCCACCGGGTTTATCCCTCTCAATTACTGCGGCAGACAACCCTAACTGCCTTGCGCGAATGGCAGCTACATACCCACCAGGACCGGCCCCCATAATGGCAACATCATATTGAAACGTTGGCATGAACACCCCCTGATAAGAATTGATTTTTTTCCTACTGTAGACGATATTACCCAACCCTAGGGTAAATAGCAACCATTTCCTTGCTGCACCAATTTTTAACACCCTTTTTCTTGTCACTGCTCCAATCTTGTACAGTTATGCGTTGTTCTAATTTCCTTAAAAGTAATTTTTTTTAAAAGAAAGAGTTAGGTAATGCAGGGATTTTTTATTTTGGCACAATATTTGCTTATTGTAAT
>JBDNDI010000095.1:0-8501 GCA_046719195.1 Spirochaetales bacterium
GCAGGATTCGGTCCAACAGGTCTAGAGCGCGTTGATATTCCCCGCTTTTACTATAATCTTCTGCCAGGATTAATGTATTTCTCCTTGCATCCTGGATAGATCCACCCCCTTTAGGTTTCAGGGTTATGTACCCAATACCTAAAAGCAATAAAAGGCCTATTATACCTGCACCGATCCAAACTTTTCGATCTACCATATTGCCCCTCCCTCACTCCTCTATATCTGTTTCTGATCTTTGTTCTAATATATCTTCTTTTCCTGCTGAAAGCCTACCGACTCCTTCGGTAGAAGCGCGGAGAGAACTTAAGACTGACTCTAAAAGCGCCTTTTGCCGCGCTTCCTCCTCTGCTCTCTTCCGTTCCTCTTCTTGCCTACGCCGTTCTTCCGCAATACGCCTAGCCTCTTCTTCTTCCTTTCGTCTCTTTTCTTCGGCAATCCGTTTCGCTTCCCGATCTGCTAGAATCGACTGAAGAAGTGCTATCATGCGCTCTATTTGAGGCCGTTGGGAAGAATCCGGCACTAGGTTCAGATAAGCGGTGTAATCCTGTAAAGCCTCCTGCAAACGGTCCAACTTTACCGATACATTGGCTCGGTTTAAATATGCATCTGCCAATGCTCCGTTGGTTTCAATAGCTCGCGAATACATTTCGACAGCGGCTTCGTTCTCACCTTTCGCTAAATGATTATTTCCTAAATTGAAAAATAGCAGATCTCTGTATTGCAGACTGAACTCTAAGCCCCTTCTCATAACCCGGATAGCTGCATCATAATTCCCGATCTGTTCATAAGCAATGCCTAGATATAAGTATATTTTTTCGTTTCGGGGTTCCTGTACAAGGGCCTGCTCTAAAAAAGGTACGGCAACGCGAGGATTATTCTGTAGAAAGAGTTTTTCTCCTTCCTGAAAAGGGGTTTGAGCAGTTAACATCGCTCCCGCACTCAAAAATCCGAAAAGGAACAAGCAAAAAAGCCCTAGAGGAGCTCTGGCGGTTTGACAGAAAAAAAGAAAAACTTTACTCTTACACTCACGGAGCGGTTTAAAAATGACGCCCTTCATATTCATTGCTATTATTATTCTCGGAGTGGGGATCGGTTTCCTTGCCTTTTTCTTGATCCGCTCCATCATCCTTCCTCAAAAGATCTCTACCCTAGAGAATCTAGTCAAGCAAAACAAAACTACTGCAGCTATTCGGCTCGCCCGGAAATTAATTGCTAAAGATCCACGTAATGTAGATGCTCATTATTTTTTGGGATTAGCATATTTGGCAGAAAACAAGGCCGAACTTGCCCTTATGGAATTAAAAACCGTAAACTCTCTCGGCCAGTTTACAGAGTTCTGCCGGGAAATTCCCTTTAGAAGAAAGATAGCAGAACTATATACCAAATTCAACCAACCTGAAGAAGCTCTAAAAGAATACCTACTTTTAGTAAAAAAAGATCCCCAGCAACCTGATTATTATTTCCTTATAGGTCAACTATTTGAAGAGCGAAATAAAGGTGCAAAGGCGGCGGAGTTTTATAAGAAAACTATCGAATTGGACCCAAAACATTGGAGAGCTCACTTTCATCTCGGCATGGTTCTGTACCGGGCAAAAAAGCCTGCAGAGAGTAGGGAGGCTTTAGAAACCTCCTTAAAACTTAATCCCGAGAACTATGCGGCTTATTATTACCTGGGTCGTCTCCTAAAAGAAAACCATGATTATACTCCTGCTTTAGCTGCATTTGAGAAAGCCCAGAAGGACCCCCTCTTTAAAACTAAGGCCCTTATCGAGAGGGGCACCTGTTTTATGAGCATGCATAATTATGAAAAGGCGGCCTCAGAATTAGAGCGGGCTTCTAAATTGTTTAAAGAAGGGGAAGAAAATGAGCTCCTCTATGCTCATTACTTTTTAGCATTCTGCTACGAAAAAATGAGGGAATTAGAACGAGCTATCGAACACTGGGAGTTAATCTACTCTAAAAAACCCAATTTTAAAGATGTAGCGGAAAAATTATCCCAATACCAGGAGTTCCGTCAGGACGATAGGGTAAAAGATTTCTTAACCGCTTCTCACGAAGAGTTCCTTTCCCAATGCAAGAGTATGGCTGCCACGTTGGGCTTAAGTGTGCAGGATGTTTCCGAAATACAAAACGGTTGCCAAGTTCTAGGGGTGGAAGCTCAGTCAAAATGGAGAAATGCCCGGAAAATCCCTAAACTTCTTTGGTTCCTCCGCACACCGGATCCAGTAGAAGAATCGGCCGTTAGAAACCTTCATGAACAGATGAAACAACTCAATGTAACACGGGGCATTATCCTTACTAGCTCTTCCTTTACCCGCATGGCTACTGAGTTTGCCGAGTCCCGCCCCATCGAACTCTGGAATAAGGATAAACTTCTTGAACTTTTAAAAACCTTACCCAAAGAACCAGAGCCAAGGCGACAGGGAGCATGAAAATCCTCTGTATATCCGATCATGTAGACCCCTTGGTCTATACGGGAACGATAAAAGAACGGTTTAATGATATTGATCTAGTACTATCAGCTGGTGATCTGCCAATGGAATATCTAGGTTTTATCTCTGCTACCCTGAACCGTCCTATTATATTTGTGTTTGGGAACCACAATCTTAAAAGTCTAACCCTCTTTAACAAGAAAATCTCTCTCTACTCCTCTATATCCCAATTCGATTCAGAGCTTCAAAACACTTATGGCGCTACCTATACCGGGTGGAAGGTTACCCGAATTAAAGGACTTCTAATTGCAGGCTTAGGCGGCAGTATGCGGTACAACAACGGAGAAAATCAGTATACAGATTTTCAAATGTACCTGAAAATTCTAAAACTTTTGCCTAGCCTTATCTGGAACAAACTCCGATATGGCCGGTTTTTAGATATTCTTCTTACCCATGCGGCTCCCTTTGGAATTCACGACCAGCCAGACCTTTGTCATCGGGGATTTCGGGCCTTTCTCTGGTTTATGAGGGTATTTAAACCACGGTATTTGATTCACGGCCACATTCATCTGTATGATCTTAACTCCAAGCGTATAGATCGTTACTATGAAACAGAAATTGTTAATGCCTATGATCATTATGTAATTGAAATCGAGGTGAGAAAGCGATGAAGAGTCATTTAACCGAACAGGCTCATCAGGATTTTAACCGAGCCCGTTGGAAAGAAACCATAAACCGCATCCTTTCTATCTGGAAACCCGAGCGGGCAGACCTCTTAAGCTTAGAAGAAATAAAAGAGGTGCTGAAACCCAAAAGTGAAACCTATAAGGGCATGCAGACCGTTCCCATCGACCGGATTGTAGGGAGTGAAGGACGATATAGAGACTTCAATAAAAAGTATTTGCCCCGCTACGAGTACCTCCGGCAACGGTGGATGAGTATAGATTTAGCCCATCTTCAACACATTATTTTACCCCCCATTAAACTTTATGAAATTGGAGGAATATACTTTGTCCGGGACGGCAATCATCGGGTCTCTGTAGCCCGTATGCAGGGAGCTGAAGCAATCGATGCAGAGGTAGTATCCTTAAATTCTGAGATCCAGTTAGATCCCGATGTTACCCGGGAAACTTTACGGGAAAAAGTTATTGAGTGGGAGCAAAAGCAGTTTTTTGAAAAAACCGGCTACGATAAGTTTTTCCCTCCTGAAGAGATTGTATTTACCGCTACTGGCCGGTATGACGAAATTATCGAACATATTTTAGTGCACAAATACTACATCAACCAAAAATCGGAAAAGGAAATTTCTTTTCAGGAAGCTATGATCTCCTGGCATGATACGGTGTACAAACCCATTATAGAGTTGGTAAAACAGGGAGGTATTCTCTCCCGCTTTCCAGGTCGAACCCCGGCAGATATGTATGTGTGGATTTCCCGTCATTGGGATGCATTGAAACAAAAGTATGGACAAGACTATCCAGTGAATCAGGCTGTAGCGGATTTTAGCATACGGTATGGGCGGGGATGGAAGGCTCAAGTGTTAGATTTTTTATACCGGGTCTTCAGTTTTCTAACGGGGAGAGAGAAATTCTAACGCATTGTAAGGTCCCTGCACCCAGATAGGCCCTTCTACGGTACTGAATTGAGAATATAGATACAGATACTGAGCTCCGGTTCGTACCGCAGGAGAAGCTAGTATAGGTTGTACAGGGTTCTCCCCAGCTTTTAAAGGAAAACTTCCTAATATGGCCCCTACCGGTGAAGTAAGTACTAGAAGAGTAGAACCTGATCCGGGGGTTAAGATAAGGTTGGAACCCTTTCGCTCTAACCGGGGGAATTGTACTTCCCTAGCTTTTCCCAATAGGGAAAGATCCTTCTCCGCCCTATACCCCGCCATATCCCTCACAATTACTCTATAGGTACCCCGGGGAAAAGTTTTTCCAGAAGGTGGAAATAGAGCAGAACACACCAGCCATTTAACACCTCCAAAAGACTTCCATTCCCACTGTTCTTTAGGAACTTTCCAATACAACTCCTGTCGATCGTTCACTAAGGCTACCGCTTCTAAATCCTCTAAGCCATCTTCGTCGGTAACATAAATTGCAATTGAGAGGGTTTCTACAGGCGGGCTGGAAGTCGTTTCCTGAATAAATACCCACCGGTAGCGTATCTCCTGTATTTTGGGATACCTTCCACTGCAAGAGGCAAAAACGAACAGAATAACAATACCATATAAAGGTAGTTTATTCATTTTTCTACCCTTGGCCTAAACTCGTTAAATAAAAAAGCCGCTCTTTTTAGCGAAGGGCGGCTTTCCTGGTGCTTGTACAATTCATGGTTTAGTAAGCTTTCATTGCCTGAAGTTTTCTTACCTTCTTCATGAGTTTGCGTTCGAGGGATTTTTCCTTTCGGTGTTTTATGGCCGAGGGTTTTTCGAAAAATTCCCGCTTCTTCCATTCACGAATAATACCCTCTTTCTCTACCATTCGCTTAAAGCGTTTTATGGCCTTTTCGATGGGCTCTCCCTCGTCTATTTTGATAAAGGCTATGGGAATCACCTCCTCTCGTTCGTTTCTAAATGAGTTTTCCGTACTTGAAAGAAATTGTCAAGAGGGCCTCCTGCAAGAAAAGCATCAGGGTTTACGGGTATTCCGCCCACCCGAATCTCCCAGTGCAGATGTGGCCCTGTAACTAGGCCAGTAGCACCACTTGTACCAATGGGCTCTCCCCTTTGGACATGTTGGCCGGAACGCACCCCGATCGTATCTAAGTGATAGTACAGGGAAAATACGGCTGGAAGGTGTTCGATAATTATAGTGTTACCTGTGAGAATACGGGGCCCCGCAAACACTACCCTGCCAGAAGCAGCAGCTTTTACCGGAGTACCCCGGGGGGTGGCAAAATCTATACCTGTATGAATGGAGCGGTCCGTGCTTCCATCAATATAGCGAAAAGTTCTTCGATCTCCAAAAAGAGAAGTTCTTCGGAACCCCTCTACCGGAAGTTGAAAAGGTTCTACATGATACAGTGCGTCGGGCTGAAACTGGTTTAAGATACGCACTAATTCTAACCATTCCTGCACTTTCCGTTCATCTTCTTCAGTACGGAGACGGGTCATTTCATAGTTCAAGGGAATTTCCTCTCGTAGGAACTCTCTTGCCCGAATTGAAAACAGCGTAGTTAACAGAGTTCGACCTCCTGTAAGCTCTACAGTATAGGTACCTGCAGGAGCGGTGCTAGGAATACCTAGTAAAGATACCCAAAGAGCCTCCCCCTTTTCTTCTTCAATAAAAACACGAAAAGCTTTTCCCTCTACTATCGCCTCAGCATCGACTCCTTTGCGGATTGTGACAGCAACTTCCTCTATCTCTAGGGGAGTATAAATTCGGAGAGGAAAGGGATGTCCCGGTAAGGTGTCTGCTGGAGCTTCTACCTTCCATGCCCAGGCGATAGGTAGTCCCAATAAAAACCAAAATCCTACGAAGAAGAGACGGACCTTCATACCGTAGCCTCTTTTTCTATGTCGAGAATAATCAGCTGCAGGGTCTCTTTACTCTGATAATTGTTTTTCTGTACTTCATAAATAATGGCCACCGTATCATTTACCTTAAAGTCTCTACCTACCCTTTCTGCGGAGTTCCAGAACACCGAAGGGAACGCATAGGCCCCGGCACGAAGGAGTAAACGGGTATGGGAGAGGTCTTTTTTCCCAATAAAGTCAATACTTTGAATCTGTACTCCCCGAGTTCGGAATACTAAAGGAGGATTATCTTCTCCAAATGGAGTGAAAAAGTCCAAAGCAAACTCTAGATCCTTTGGATTCATATAGGCAGGAGGTATTTCTGCATCGACTTTTACCACTTCCTCGGTCTCCTCGGATAAGAGAACTTCGGGAAGAATCTTCTGTATGCGTTCTTCTAGTAACGGGAGGTCTTTCTTTTTTAAGTTAAAGCCCGCCGCAAACTCATGCCCCCCTGCATCCTGAAAAAGGTCTGCACATCGATCGAGAAAGTGCTTAACCCCATACCCCCGGTTGCTTCGGAGGGAACCGATAACCTTAGACTCTAATTCTGTACAGGCAATGGCAGGAACCTTAAAAAAATTCGATAAGCGGGCAGCTAATATGCCGGTAATTCCGCGGTGAATCCTAGGATCAGAAATAAAAATGAATTTTTGCCCATATCGATTATAACTTGCCTCAGCTAAGGGTAAAATTTGTTCCCAAAGGTCATCTCCTATTTTTTTGCGTAATTTGTTTAACTCCATTACGCTAGCTGCAAGGATTTCTCGCTCATCGGCAATTTCACTTAAGAGAAGTTTGGCTGCCGTATCGGGTTCACCCATTCTACCCGTAGCATTCAGGGCAGGCCCCACCTGCCAAGCGATATCCTTACTTGATAAGGTTTTACCGGAGAGATTCTGTAATCGTAATAGTTCCCGAATTCCTTCCCGGGCTCCCTCATTCAGCAACTTAAGGCCCGTTTTTATCAACAATCGGTTTTCATTCCGTACAGGCATCATGTCCGATAAGGTTCCTATAGCCACCAGGTCTAACATAGATCGGTACTCGGCAGAAAGGGAGGGATATTTTTTCAACACCCAGGAAGAAAAAAGATGAATTAACACATCGAGTTCAGTGAAGGGATTAGACTTGTACCGTTGAGATCGGGAAAGTTCCCGTAACCGAAGGAGGCTCTTTCCTTGCAAGCCGGGAAATTGCGAGGCGAACTCAGGGGCTAAATCTTCTAAGAATATTTCCGCATCCTGTCCAAAGATTCTTCGGAGCATTCGCTCCTGTGTTTTCCCGTCATATACAAGAATCCGTTTGTTGAAAAACTTTAAAAGTCTAGTCTGATTTATAGGTACTACACCAGGTACCAGAACTTCGGTGATTCGGTCTTCTACCACTAAATTTTTCAAAACGGCTGCCTCTAATATGTAGGAATCGTTCCCGGGCCGTAGATTCAACAAAGTAAAGGATTCTTTGTAAAGATCGGTTTCCCCAAAGGCTAAGGCCCAAAGTACTTTAGCCACCACCCCACATCCTGCTAAATCTCGGAAGGGGTAGCCACTGTCCTCCATTTTGGGATTGATTATGGCGATTGCTTTAGGTACTTCCTCTTGGGGAGTATGATGATCTAGAATAATCGTATCGATGCCTAGCTCTTGTGCATAGGCAATTTCTTCTTGATTGGAAATACCGCAGTCCACCGTTATGAGTAACGTTCCTCCCTCCTGGGCAAACCGATCTACCACTTCTCTGGTTAATCCGTACGGATCGTCCCCCATGGGTAATTTCCAGGTAATTGCAACTCCCCTACGAGAGAGAAATTTTACCAGCAAAGCGGTACCTGTAATTCCATCCACATCCCGGTCTCCAAACACAAGAACTTTTTCTCCTTCTTCTTTTGCGGCTAGGATGCGATCTACTACATCTTCCATCTCTATAAAGAGAAAAGGATTATGCAGATACCGAAGATCTTCTTCACAATAAAAAGCTAGTTCTTCCGGGTCTACTATACCCCTTCGAACAAGAATAGAAGCAGTAAGCAAGTTAAGCCCGTACCGTTCAGTTATTTCCCTTGCCTTTTCTGCATCTAGGGGGGGTTTTTCCCATTTCATAGTGCCGCGATCTCCCTTAGTATGAGAGAGGAGGGTGGGGATACCCTAGGGGGGCTCCCAGATTCTAGATGGACCGCCTCTTGCAGCAGGACAAGGGCTTTTTCTGCGTCGGTCTCTTTTTCTGCATACAGTTCTGCAATGGGTTCTCCTTTTTGAACAACCTCTCCCCGCTTCTTATAAAACACAATTCCCACATAGGGGTACACGGAATCTGTTGTTTTATTTCGCCCAGCGCCTAAAGTCACAGCCGCTAGCCCTGTTTTAAATGCCTCGATTTTTTGTACCCACCCTGACCTAGGAGCAACTAGTTCCTTTTGGATAGGAGCACGGAGCTTTCCCAATCCCTTTTCAAAACCTTCTACATCCCCCCCCTGAGCCTGGATATTGGCTAAGAATCTTTTATACGGCTCACCGGTATTTAGCATCGCCCGGCACAGGCAAATCCCT
>JBDNDI010000096.1:0-8482 GCA_046719195.1 Spirochaetales bacterium
AAGGTAGTGAATATACGAAAATCCCGAAAAAAAGATTTTGGAATGGAGCCTTCTAGATAGCCAAGCCGTTCTTTTAAGGCCCACCCTAAGCTCTGTGCAATACCCGACTCTACTATTCGTTTAGCTTCAGTTTCATGCAGAATTTTTCCTGCGTCGATGACAATCCAGATGTTTTTAATTTTAGGAGTTAAGGTTAAAGGATCCACATCTACTTCTACAGCTGCAGCCGCCCAAGAGAGAGCTAGGAAAGGATTCCCCAAAAAGGTAGTACGATTCCAGGACCTGAGATATTTTGGATTAAAACTTTGTACCTCCCGATGAGGAGTGGAAAGATTTTTTTTCTTTTTTAACCGGTTGCAGCACTGTTCAATCAATTTTGTAGTCAATACTAAAGAACGAGAAAAAAAAGAGGGGCCAGAATCTGGAGAGTAACGCGTACACACAGGTTCAACACTTATATTCTCTAGGGGTAGTTCTAGGGCTGAAGCCACCATTTCTCTCCAGGTCCTTTTTAAAAGGGGGCTGCCGGTTATGGAAGATGTGAGAAGTTGTGCTTTCCTATCCTGGGTTATTTTAATTTCCACCATTGTTTTTTGTTCCCGCTCTATAAAGAGGCCCGAACCTTGTTTCGCAATTGCTATACCTAGACCCATTAAAGGTTCAGAATCTTCCCATTTGGAGGGATCCCTTTGCCGTTTTCGAATTAGTTCATATGCTGCATGCTTGCGCTCAAAATCTGAATTGCTTTTTAAAACTTTCAATAATTTTAGGGGGGCATCTAAAGACTTAGGGGAAAGGTTGCGTTCCTTTAATGCTACAGGAGAAATATCCAACATTTGACCTAGTTCATCCACAAATACTTCCAGGGCAAATTGACTCTGGCTGTCCCCAAAACCCGGAAAGGTTTCTACGGGAGGTAGATTTGTAACTATAGCCTTTCCTTTGAGATACAGGTTGGGAACTGCATATTGGGAAGACAAAGCATACAACGCTCTATCAATTAACTCTTCAGCGAGGACAGGATATGCTCCCACATTGAACTGCACCTCCCCATAAAGTGCGATGAGACGACCTTCCTTATCTACTGCTGCTTTTAAATGTATACTTGAGGAGGGCCTTTTAGGGCTAAAGCAAAAATCCTCTTCCCGGCTAGGTAAGTATTTAATAGGTTTGCGGCAGATCCAAGCAGCAAGGGCTGCTTGGGCAGAAATTAAAGAAGGATACCAGAGCTTACAATCGACTGATGTGTCTGTTTCTAAAGGGAGGGATACGGATATTAGCTCCCAGGGCAGAGAGAGGGCTTCCTGTACTACCTTATGGACATGGTAAGGCCAGCGACTACGGGTATAGATGTCAAGGGTAGTTTCATCATTTTGCCACCTCACAAAGGCACCATGAGGCTCGCTAGGGTAAGGATCCTGAATTCCCGTAATGTAAGTTCTTTCTAGGATTATATGAGCTTTTTCTAAAGATTCTTCCGCCTTACCTCTTTGAACAATTTTCTCAAAGGCAACCCGATCCGGAGCTTCTGTTTCCGGAAAATCGAATACCGGTTTTTCTTCTTCGTACAAGACAACTATCTGTTCCGATAGAGCGTTTAGTTCTTCTAAGGAAGGGCCTACTAGTAAAAGGATGGGTTCTCCTAAATATCGAATTAAATTTTCGGTTAGTATGGGGACCTCTGCTCCCCCAAGCGAGAAGGTGGATTTACCCGGAATGT
Organism: Spirochaetales bacterium; assembly: GCA_046719195.1. GTDB lineage: Bacteria > Spirochaetota > Spirochaetia > DTKZ01 > DTKZ01 > DTKZ01. Next base: position 1,721 of record JBDNDI010000096.1, read on the forward strand.
CCCTTTGCCTTATTACGTTTACATTAGAAGGGAGGGAAGGAAAAATAAAGCCCTTAACTCTGCCACAGGGTATGGAGGAACGTTTAACTTTTACCCAATAGGCTTTGGGGTCTAAAATGTCTCCTACAAATAGACTCTTCCCCTGTAATATTTTTCGCAGATCTTCTGTATTTTCCATGCCAAAGTTCCATCAGGGCTTGTAATGTGCATCCCCTATTTGCAAAACCGCCTGTATTATTCGATGGACCTGGTCTTCCGTCAAGGAGGGATAAAGGGGTAAACTGATAACTTCTCTATATTTTCTCCAAGCTTCTGGGAAATCCGTGGGCTTAAACCCATAAACCTTTCTCCAATAAGGATGTATATGCAGGGGAATAAAATGAACCGAAGTACCAATGCCTAGGGCCTGAAGTTTTTGAATAAAAGCATCTCTAGATAGTTTCAATTTTCTAAGGTTAAGTCGTAATAGGTATAAATGCCAGGCATGTCCTTCTGCATCCGGAGGTAGTTGTAAATAATCTCGATCTTTAAAGGCTAGGGTATACGTATAGGCAATAGATTGCCTTTTTTTTAAAAACTCTTCGGCTTTTTTTAGTTGAATTCTGCCAAGGGCAGAGGCTAGGTCGGTGAGATTGTATTTAAAACCTGCTTCTTTTACCCAATATTTCCAGGATGCAGTGGCAGAGGTGTAACGATTCCATACTTCCCGGTCAATGCCATGAAGGCGCATAAGGGAAATACGTTTGGCTATTTTTTTCTGGGAGGTAATTACCATGCCACCTTCTCCTGTGGTGATAGTTTTAGTAGCATAAAAAGAAAAAACTCCTGCATTCCCTAGGGATCCAATAAAACCTAGGGAAGTACGCGAAGGAAAAGCATGGGCAGCATCTTCCACGAGAAACAGGTCGTATTGTTTAGCTAAAGTTCGAAACACCTCCATCTTACATGGGTGTCCCCCTATATGAACAGGAAGAAGGCCTCGAATTCTTTTTTTGCTTTGGTTATGTTTTAGTCGGTCTTGAATCTTTTCTACACAGAGATTGAAAGAATCTCTTTCTATATCTACAAAGAAAGGATGCGCACCCAGGTGAATTATAACCGCTGCAGTGGCAGTAAAAGTATATGGGGTGGTTATAACCCAGTCTCCCGGACCTATTCCCAAAGCTTCAAGGGCTAGATGTAATCCGGCTGTCGCGCTATTTACCGCAAGCGCGTAGGGGACTCCGCAATATGCTGCGAACTCTTCTTCGAATCGTTTCGTTTCAGAGCCTGTAGTAAGCCAACCACTTCGGATGACTCGTAATACTGCCTCCTCTTCTTCCATCCCTAGGGAGGGGCGGGCAAAAGGAATAAACTCAATATTCTGGTTCATCGGGTGGAATGTCCAAAGTAGGAATCGCTTCGCGTAATACAAGACGGAGCTTTCGCCGGTTCCGATAGTATTCCGGGTAGGAGGGGTTGAAGAAGCAAATAGGTTCAAGTTTTTGTAAGATTTGTTTGACTTCGATCCTCTTTTGGCCGTTTCGAAGGATACGGTTAATTTTAGGATACCCTGTAGGTTTTATTGTTTCTGTAGGTTCCCATAAGGACTCGGTAAGTTTTTCCCCCTTCCGAAGCCCGATGGTTACAATGGGTATCTCTTTTTCAGGTTCAAACCCATAGAACCGAATCATTTGTTCTGCTAGATCCCGGATCAGAAGAGGTTCTCCCATATCTAACACATAGAGAGCTCCCCCTTCTCCCACGCCCCCGGCATTCAACACCAATGATGCAGCTTCTGGAATAGTCATAAAAAAGCGACTAGCCCTCGGATCTGTTACGGTTACCGGTCCCCCTTTTAGAATCTGGTTGCGAAATAGAGGAACGATACTCCCCCTGGATCCTAAAACATTTCCAAATCGGACAACTAAGAAGGCTCTAGCATTACCGTCGGCTTGTAACACAATCTCTTCTGCAAGTTTTTTTGAAGCACCATAGATAGAAATTGGCTCAACGGTTTTATCCGTTGAAATGAATACAAACCGCATAGTACCCGCTTCCAGGGCAGCCTCTACAAGATTTTTTGTTCCAAATACATTATTTCGAATAGCTGCCACGGGGTTTGCTTCCATCATCGGTACATGTTTGTAAGCTGCACAATGAAACACCACATCGGCCCGTAAACGCTTCAGAATAAACATCATGTAATCTCGATCTTGAAGATCTCCGATTACTGGCACAATAGTTGCTTTCTCGCCCACGCCCTCTTCTTGGAGGATCCTGAGTTCATGGTCAATTTCGTAGATACTATTTTCACCATGGCCAAACAAGTATAATCGTTCCGCTCCTCCGGAAAGGAGCTGCCGCGCTAGCTCACTTCCAATGCTACCTCCCGCACCAGTAATGAGTACCCGTTTCCCTCGGAGATATTCTAGACTCTTGGTCAAATTAATAGAAACAGGAGTACGAGTTAATAAATCCTCGGGATGGATCTGTCGGGTAAGTATAAGATGGGCATCACCATCTAAGATCTGGGAAATACTAGGAAGTATACGAATTTTGGTAAAGCCTGCTCGTTTTAAAAGGGAGTAAATTTCTTTTAATTTTTCCCGACTAGCATTGGGAAGGGCAATTAATGCCTCATCTGCGGGTGTTTGCCTTAAGAGTTGCACCACATCTTGGATAGGGCCAAGTACCGGAATATCTTCAATTCGGGTTCCTATCTTTTTAGGATCATCATCCAGAAAAGCAACTACCTGGCCTAAAATTCCTTTTGCTTTTATTTCCCGCGCTATAGTCTGACCGGCAAATCCTGCACCTATTATATAGATACGACTTTTCGGTTCATGATTCTGCATGCTTTGCCTCACCGATAAACTCTACTCCTAAATCGACTAAGAATTGCTCACCCTGTAGTTCTAATCGTACCTTTACTCTACCTTTTCTGCGATCTACCCGAACAATTCGGCCCTCAAGCTCTTTTAAAGGGCCTTCTAAAATCACTATACGTTTATTTTCGTCAAAACTTGCCCTAGACTTAGAAACAACTTCGCCCTGTTTTAGGAAATGGGTAAGTAGCTCTAAGTCCCTCCCTTCCAAAGGTTGAATCTGAGCATTATTTTTTAAAAATCGATAAAAACCTGGTACCCGTTTAAGCGCCCAATACAGGGGAGGTTCTATGTTATCGGCTCGAAGAAAGAGATACCCAGGGAATAAAGGTGCTTCTATCTGTTTGGTCTTACCTAATTTCCGGATAGTTAAGATACGTCTAGGGCATACAAAATCGAAAGTGATGTCTGGGTTTAGACTTCTAGCTAGATGAACAAATTTAGACTCTTCTCTCGTTTTTACCTGTATGGCAAAATATGGCATATATTATACATAGATAAATAAACTAATTTATATGCCGATATCAATAGCTATGAAGAGACGGAAAGTTCTAATTTTTATAGGGATGCTGTTCTATGGACTATCTCTTTCTCTCTACGCTGAAACAATACTAGTTAGCTTGAAAGGCGAAGATGGCCCTGTTCTTTCAGCCATAGAGGGTGGGGCAATGGATGTTTTATTCGATGCTGGTTTTATTGTATTTAATGGGGTAATACGCAGAGGGGAAGGGGTATATCCTCCTCTAGAAGACTTTAAAATTGCGAAAGAGGGAGGAGCTAGCTTATTATTTGCCCTAGAAGTGACTATACAGAGTCAGGATACGAAAAGTCCTTCCCTGCCTTCACGGTTAGAATATCAATTAATACGTGTTGCAGATAGGAAAACCCTGGTTCGGGGGCAGATCGAAAATATTCCTAAAGCAGAGGAAGAAGCTTGGGAAGTATATGCGGAGCGTTGGGGAAAAGAGGCAGCTAACCGAATCGTAAAGGGGTTTAAATAAACCGTCGAAAATGGAATAAGGAGTTACGGTATGATACGAAGGATCGGATGGCTTCTCTGCTGCCTGTTCATTTTAACGAGTGCCCTTTATAGTCAGAGAGCTTGGGAGGGTACTGCAACGGTAGCCCGGTATGGAGAATTTCCTCCTTCGGGTATGTTTGGCTTGTCGAACAGTTTTGAGCGTAATTCCATAGTAGATGTGGAAAATTTGAATACAGGAAAGCAAGCTCGAATAGTAATTACAGGTAGGGTGGTAGATCCTACTATTTTTTTAGTAGTTTCTGAAGAAGCTGCACAAGCTCTAGGGATGGGTAAAACCGATATCGCTCGTGTTAGGGTGAGTCCGGTAGTTACTCCAGGTATAAATCCTTCGCTATTACAACCCGAACTTCCCTTAAGCCCGGATCCGGATATGAATCCCTCTGCGAGGGTAGGTTCGGCTCCTGCCGAAGGTTCTCCCTCCTTACCTCCTCCTGTAATTCCTACAACCGGAGTAGAGAGCCCTACATCCAAAGAACCTGCTCCCTCTACGATTGTAGCTTCTTCTCCTCCGGATGAACCAACTGCCCCGCCAGAAGCGGTTCCCCCCGCACCTTCTACTGCACCAAGTGCGGAACCTTCCATTCTCTGGAAGGAACCTAGTCGAGAAAACCCTCTTGCTTCCATGGAAAAAAGTCTTCAGGATAGGGACAAGGAACCCTTTTCCAGTTTTGGAATTTATTTGGGCGCCACTTCCGAAGCTAGGGAGGTAGCTTCGAAACCTGAAGAACCGAAACCTATACAGTCGGAACCTTCGGAGAAACGAAAAGCTGAATCTGCCGCTATACCCCGACCATCCGAGGTGGGTGAAAAACCAGAGTTACCCTTCGAGGTACCTTTGGCAGAATCGTTAAAAGCAGCTCCGGTCCCCCAAGAAATACAGAAAAAAGGAGAACTAGAGCAGGAGGAGTCTAAAGTTGAGATTCTCCTTGCGTTAGAACCAGCAGAGGAACGTCCTCCTGTTCTGGATATAGCTCCATCTTCTGAAAAAGTTACACCTGAAAAAGGTATACCGTCGCCGACCTTTAGTACAGGAAGCCTCCAAAAAGGAGTACTCTATCTTCAGATTGGAGCTTTTACTACCCTAGGTGGGGTTCAGGAGTTGTGGAACCGGTTCCATATGCACTATCCTATGGTTATCTTGAAAGATGATAAAATTCTACGGGTGTTGGTGGGGCCTCTCTCAAAGGATGAAAAAGGTATAATTTATAATACTTTTAGATCCTTAGGATTTCGTGACGCTTTTTTGCTTAAATCACCCTAGATAGAAGTCCAAAATCCTGTATGCAACAAGAAGAAGCACAGAAGCACATCGAAGAATTAAAAAGACGCATTCTTCAATATCAGAAAGAATACTATGTAGAGGGTAGACCCACGGTATCGGACCGGGAGTACGACCGGTTATTCGATCAATTGGTAGATTTAGAAAAACAATTTCCGGAATTGAAGACACCAGATTCTCCTAGCTTGCGGGTGGGTTCGGATTTAGATTCGGAATTTCCAGAAGTATCCCACTCTATTCCTATTTTAAGTTTAGATAAAGCATATTCTCCCGGACAAGTTTTTGAATGGATGGAAAAGTCTTGTGAATCAGTGGGTACTAAACTCTCCTTTGTAATGGAAGAGAAGATAGATGGTGTTTCGATTGTTCTATATTATCGGGAAGGATATCTATATCAGGCGGTTACCCGTGGGAATGGGTATGTAGGTAATGATGTAACTCCGAATGTAAGAACAATCCATGATGTCCCCTTAAAAGTTCCCTATAACGACCCCTTTTTCGTTCGGGGTGAAATCTATCTACCTTTATCGGAGTTTGAGCGAATTAACGCAAAAATGGACCCGCCTTATGCAAATCCACGAAATTTGGCCGGTGGAACCCTTCGGAGAAAAAAAAGCCGGGAAACTGCACAGATTCCTCTACGGTTGTTTGTGTATGATGGTTTTTTTGAACCCTCCCCTCCTGAACATCGTTTTGTTTTGGATAGACTAAAAGAATTAGGTTTTCCTGTAAATCCGCGGACGGTTTATATCTCTACAGCAGAAGTGAAGATGGATAACATCCGGGAGTTGACTCAAACATACGCAAAAGAGAGAAGTGAATTGTCCTACCAGATTGATGGCCTCGTGTTTAAGGTAAATGAAATGGCGGTTAGAGAAGCCCTTGGGTATACAGGCCATCATCCCCGTTGGGCAATTGCCTATAAGTTTGAAGCTCCCTATGGGGCCTCTAGGGTGAAGCGGATAGAAATTCAGGTTGGTCGTACCGGTAGAATAACCCCTGTTGCCCGTATAGAACCAGTGGAAGTAGGGGGAGCTACTATAGAGAATGTAACCCTCCACAATCAGGATTATATCGATGCTCTGGAACTTTCTCCGGGAGATTTGGTTGCAGTTAGTAGAAGGGGAGATGTTATACCTGCAGTGGAAAAGGTATTAGAAAAGAACGAAGGTGCCCCTGTATACAGAATCCCCTCTACCTGTCCTTCCTGTGGTACATCCTTAATTATTCGAGGCGCCCATACCTTTTGCCCCAACACAAGTTCTTGCCCTGCTCAGCTAAAGGGTAGACTACAGTTCTTCGCCGGAAAGGATGGTTTGGATATAGAATATTTAGGGGAAGAAACTATTGAATTTTTGTGGAACCAAGGATTTGTTCGCCGCATTCAAGATCTTTATCAAATACCCTGGGATAAACTCCTCGAGTTTCCTGGGTTTGGAGAAAAGAAAATCGAATTATTGAAACAAGGAATTGAACAAAGTCGGAAAGCTCCTTTTGAAAAAATATTAACAGCCCTAGGGATTCCGGAAGTTGGACCCAAGGTAATAGAGTTATTAATTAATGCGGGGTAGATC
>JBDNDI010000097.1:0-8367 GCA_046719195.1 Spirochaetales bacterium
GGTGGATAGAGTATATACTGAAGAGCTACGAAAAGTCCTGGATGACCGATTCATACCTATTCTTCCTTGTATAGGGTGGAGCTCAATCGGAAGACCCTACAATATTTCTTCTAATGAACTAGCCGTAGTTACTGCGGCTCGTCTGGGTTCAGAGAAATTATTCTTTTTAACCGCAGGTATTCAATATAAAGCCTCTGACTATACAGTTCCTGAAGGTGTACCTGTTTCTCCTGATGGCCGTATAAGTAATTTCAACCTAGCCGATTTAGATAAGTTCTTACAATTGAACAAGGAAAAAGAAAACGAATTAGAGTTTCTACGCATGGCCCGCCGAGCCTGTGAATCGGGTGTAGAACGGGTACATATTTTAAACGGCAAAATGGAAGGGGCTTTGCTGTCCGAAATCTTCTCTAATCTTGGCTCCGGTACCATGGTGTATTCCAACCGGTACGCAGGGGTTCGACCCATGAAACCTACCGAAGTGGTGGATGTTCTTCGACTTATGAAACCTTTTGTGGACAGAGGGATCCTGCTTCCTCGTACAGAGGAAATGCTACTTGAAACCTACCAGGATTATGTAGTGTTTGAAATCGACGATTCGATCCACGCTTGTGCTGCTCTACATTTGTATCCGGAAAAAATAGGAGAAATTGCAGGATTAGCAGTAGATGAACAATACACCCATCTAGGTGTAGGGCCTAAACTTATCGGATATCTATTAGAAAAAGCCCAAGATTTAGGGTTAAAACAGGTGTTTGTTCTTACCATCTCTACCACCGATTGGTTTTTAAAACTCGGGTTTGAAGAGGCAGACCTTAGTGCCCTTCCAGAGAAAAAACGTGCAGTGTACAACCTGCAAAGGAAAAGCCGTATTTTGATAAAACAAATTTCACCATCTTCCCCAAAATAGAGGTATACCTAATGAGCCCATGGAATTTAGAGTACGTGCTTGAACTTCTGAATGAGTCGGCAAAAATAGCTCTGTATTACTTTGACCATCCCAAGCGGGAGTTTAAAAAAGACCGATCTATAGTTACGCAGGCAGATAAAGAAATAGAAGCTATGCTAGCTAAAGAATTTGATCGTCCTAACAAGGGTAGCTACCTTATCGGAGAGGAAACAGTAGAATCTAAGGACGAGGCTTATTTAGCAGTTGCCCTGGAAGGATCTACCTGGATTATAGATCCTATTGATGGTACTTCTTCGTATGCGAATAAGCTTCCTTCCTGGGGCATTTCCATTGCCCATGCAGAGAGCGGTAGAATTACCGATGGAGCTATCTACCTTCCCTTAGTAGGGAAACTCATTCTTACCAGGGGAAAGGAAGTGTATACTTCTGCCTGGAATAGAGATTGTAGAGAGGGTATACCGGAGTTAACGCCTTTTTCGCCTCGTCACCCCATTCCTCCGTTTGAAGGAGGAGTTATTGCTTTAGATCAGGACAGCACCCGGCGAGGGCATACCCTTCCCGGCACGGTGCATGCATCGGGTAGTTGTATTTTTGCTCTTTTGCACCTTTTTATGGGTGGATATATCAGTTATATCGCCTATTCGAAACTCTGGGACGTGGCATCGGGAGTTGCCTTAATGGATGCTTTAGGATTTCTAGGAAGGTTTGAGAACGGAGAACCCTTTACCACTTCCCTAGACTCCAACAATTACGAACTGTCTCCTGCGACAGGGAATAAGCGATGGAAAACCAAGGGAAGGGTTATTTTTTGCGGATCCGAAGAAGCCCTTACCTACACCCTACAAGGTCTAAAAAAGAATACTTAAAAATGAATCCAAGAACTTAAATTTTAGTACGCCAAGTGGGCGGATAGCCACTGCTCGGTTTCCTCTAGGGTGCTGTTTGTTCGTTTCGCATAGTCTTCTACCTGATCCTTTCCAATTTTTTCTACACTGAAATAGCGACAGCCCGGATGGGAAAAGTAGTATCCGCAAACCGAGGCAGGGGGAACCATCATGTAGGTTTCTGTTAGGGTTATGCCTACTAGTTCGGGATGTAAAAGTTTCCAAATGCGTTCCTTTTCCCTATGATCCGGGCAGGAGGGATACCCGGGAGCCGGTCGAATTCCTCTATATCGCACCTTTAAAAGATCGTTTAGTTCAAGATTTTCCTCAGGATCATACCCCCAAAAATATTTCCGCACCTGTAAATGCAGGTACTCTGCAAAAGCTTCAGCTAATCGATCGGCAAGAATTTTTACCATGATAGCCCGATAATCGTCCCTTTCTCTCTCCAGGCGATGGGTTATTTCCGTTAGTCCAATACCCGCAGTTACGGCAAAGAAACCTACATAATCCTCTATTCCTTTAGATACAGGAGCAATGAAATCCGCTAAAGAATAATAATGCGGTGTTTCTTTCTTGCGGAGTTGTTGCCGTAAAAAAGGAATTTCTATTAATACTTTTGTTCGATTTTCCGGGTCATATATGAGTAAAGTGTCATCTTCCCGAGATCGGGCAGGAAAAAAACCATATACTCCTTTAGCTATTAACCAGGATTCCTGCTCAATTTGCGCTAGCAATTGTTGGGCATCTTTGTAGAGTTTACGGGCTTCTCCCCCCTTTGCCTGATCGGAAAGAATTTGGGGAAATTTTCCCTCCATATCCCAAGCACTAAAAAAGAACTGATAATCGATATAAGGGATTATCTCCCCTAAGGGCTGGGTTGGCAGAATAAAAACCCCAAGCTGGTTCGGCTTAGGAGGGGTATACGAGTTCCACCCCGGATCAAACCTATGCTTTCGAGCTTCTTGTAGGCTAAGTAAATCAAAAGTCCTGCTTAAGTTGCGATTTCTGAGATTTGCATACCGTTGCCGCACCTGACCGACATAGGTTTCTTTTTTTTGAGGGTCTTTGAGCGAGGCGGTAACTCCCACTGCAAGGGAAGCATCCTTTACATGAACGACTGGCCCCTGGTAGGCTGGTTCGATTTTCACCGCTGTATGGAGCTCCGAAGTCGTAGCACCTCCTATTAAAAGAGGGAGGGTAAAACCTTCTCTCTCCAGTTCAGAAGCTACATGCACCATCTCGTCTAAAGAAGGAGTTATGAGACCCGAAAGCCCGATCATATCTACAGCATTTTGTTTAGCCTGGCTAAGAATATCCTGAGCAGGAACCATAACTCCAAGATCGATAACCTCCCAACCATTGCACTGTAGTACAACTTTTACGATGTTTTTTCCAATATCATGAACATCCCCTTTTACAGTGGCTAGCAATATTTTCCCCTTGTGCCCAGCCTGTCCGATAGCCTGCTCCTGCAACAAAAAGGGCTCCAGGTAGGAAACCGCTTGTTTCATGACCCTAGCACTCTTAACCACCTGGGGTAAAAACATTTTCCCTGCACCAAACAGATCGCCTACCTGGTTCATCCCCTCCATTAGAGGGCCTTCAATTACTTTTAACGCTGAGCCAAGAGTTACTCTCGCTTCCTCTGCATCCTGCTCTATATAGGCAGTGATACCCTTTACAAGAGCATGGGTGAGACGCTCTTGTACAGGCAGTTTTCTCCAAGTAGGATCGTCCCCTTCTTTGGGTTTCCCTTCTGAGGAATAAAGAGAAGATAACTCGAGTAACCTTTCGGTAGCATCGGGTCTACGATTAAAAATTACATCTTCGATGCCTTCAACCAGGTCTTTCGGGATCTCATCGTACACATCCAGCTGACCGGGATTTACGATTCCCATATCAAGACCCGCCCGAATAGCATGATAGAGAAAGACCGTGTGCATGGCCCGTCGAATACGTTCGTTGCCCCGGAAGGAAAAAGAAAGATTGCTGATTCCCCCGCTAGTTTTCGCAAAAGGAAGATGCTTTTTAATGAACCGCAGGGTTTCTAGAAAATCCATACCATAGGTTCTATGCTCCTCTAACCCGGTAGCTAAAGCAAAAATATTCGGGTCTAAAATAATATCTTCCGGCGGAAAGTCTAAGGCTTCCCTTAATAGGCGGTACGCCCGGCTACAAATGGCTATACGTCGCTCTAAGGTGTCTGCCTGGCCTTTTTCATCAAAGGCCATAACCACTGTCGCCGCCCCATACCATCGAACTAGCTTGGCTCGCTTAAAAAACTCGTCTTCTCCTTCTTTTAAACTTAAAGAATTAACCACACATTTTCCCTGAACACACTGCAATCCAGCCACTATCACTTCCCAGCGAGAAGAGTCGATCATAAGGGGAAGCCGAGCTATATCGGGCTCTGTGGCTAGGAGGTTTAAGAACTTTCTCATAGCAGCAACAGAATCTAACAGCCCTTCATCCATGTTAATGTCTAACATTTGTGCTCCACCCTCTACCTGATCTCGGGCTATTTCCAAAGCTTCTTCGTATCTTCCTTCTGTAATTAACCTACGGAACTTAGCTGAGCCTGTTACATTGGTCCGTTCCCCGATATTTACGAAGAGGGTCTTAGGACCCATAACAAGGGGTTCTAGACCAGCTAAACAAGTGTAGTGCCGTTTTTCCCGTTTTTTGCGTGGAGTATAGGAAGAAAGAGCTTCAACAATTGCCCGAATATGGTCTGGGGTGGTTCCACAGCATCCCCCTACGATATTAATCCACCCTTCTTTAGCATATTCGGTAAGTACTTCGGCCATATACTGGGGGGTATGATCGTAGGTCCCAAATGCATTGGGAAGACCCGCATTGGGATGTACACTGACATTGGTTTCCGATACCTTGTGCAATTCTTCGATATGAGGCCGTAGCTGGTCAGCTCCCAAGGCGCAGTTTAAACCTACACTTAAAGGATTTGCATGCAGGATCGAATAGTAAAAGGCGGTAGGGGTTTGACCGGAGAGGGTACGCCCCGCTGCATCGGTTATGGTTCCCGAAAGCATAATGGGAAGGGTTGTTTGCCTCTCCTCAAAGAGTTCCATCAAAGCATAGATAGCTGCCTTTGCGTTCAGGGTATCAAAGATTGTTTCAATAAGGAAAATATCCACTCCCCCCTCTAACAATCCTTCTGCAGAAGTTTTATAAGCGGTTACTAACTCTGGAAAAGTGATTTCCCTAAACCCGGGATCTTGCACCCGGGGAGAAAGGGAAAGGGTTTTATTCGTAGGACCCAATACACCAGCCACAAAGGCAGGTTGATCTTTCTGTTTCTGAAAATTCTCCACCGCTTTACGAGCAACCTGGGCACCCCGTAGCGAAAGCTCATAGCTTAAGTCTTGTAAGTGGAAATCTTTTTGGCTTATAGAAGTGGAATTAAAGGTATTGGTTTCAAGAATATTTGCCCCTGCTTCAAGATACGAGCGATGAATATGCTCTATTAGTTCAGGCTGAGTTAGGTTTAAAAGATCATGGTTACCTTTAAAAGCTAAGTGCGGAGCAATATCCTTAAATCGATGTCCTCTAACTTCCTCTTCGGTTAACCTTTGAGCCTGAATAAGAGTACCCATGGCACCGTCTAAAAAGAGGATTCGTTTGTCCAATAGTTGCTCTAATTTTTTCCGAGTATCATCCACTTGCTTACCCCTCTTACGATTCTTTATTTAGCTTATTTTATTTGCCGAGTCTTTCAATAATTTAGTTATTATCCGATCAAAGGTAGCTGCAAAAGCCTTAACCTCCCTATTCCCAAACTCCCCTTCCTCAGAGGTATATAACCCCACATCTCGCAATTCCTTCATAAAATTCCGTAAGGATAGACGTTCTCGAACATTCTCCCTTGTGTAGACTTCTCCTCTATCATTTATTACGATAAGGCCTTGCTCCACTAACTCCGCTGCTAGGGGGATGTCCCGGGTTACCACCAGGTCTTTATCACCTACCTGCGTTTTAATATAGGCATCGGCTTTACCTTCTCCCCTTCCCACCCGGATGAAATGAATATTCTTATGCTGGGGTAAAGGTATAGGACGATTGGCAGCAAAGCAAGCTATAAAGTTCCTTCGGATAGCAGCAGCACAAATAATTTCCCTAACCCGTACAGGACAAGAATCTGCATCCACAAACACTCTCATGTATTAACCCTAGCACGGAAGAGAAGCCCTGACCCCTCGATACTAAGCTTTTTCGTGGAAGCATCTATAAAGCAACCCTCACCCGGCAAAAGGGGTATCGGTGGTACGGATGACTCGGAGAGGCTTACCCTACCCTCGGTACACAAAAATATTTCCGGACCTTCAATAGGAAGGGACAGAGCTGTAACCTGTTCGAGTTCCAGGTACGAGAGAGAGAAATCTTCTACTGGTGTCAGATATTTCCCTTCTTTAGCTTTCCCTTTTAAAGTAGGAAGCTCTGTGCGCAAAGGATCTAAGACTTTAGGCGTATAGATCTCAAACCGGGCAACTTGCATTAGTTCTTCAAGATCCACATGTTTATTGGTAAGTCCCCCGCGTAATACATTGTCGGAGTTAGCCATTAGTTCAACACCAAAGCCTCGTAAGTAGGCGTGCAAAATCCCTGCTTCTAAAAATAATCCCTGTTTAGAATTAAGATTCACCAGATTTAAATAGTAAGGGGCAAAACAAGCTATATCCTCCGGATAGCGTTTGGATAATTCGAGAAACCACCTGTCTTCTTCCTTTACCAATCCACCTTTTCTCTGCATATAGAGCTGCAAAGTCTGTATCCATTCCATTGCCTTTGGTCTGGGTATAGATAGGAGAAACCGGTAAAAAGTTTTTAAGTTTCCCTGTTCGAGTGCTTGAAGAAAAGAAGAAATCTCGGGGATCAGCTTCTGTAAAGCATAGAAGTGTTCCTTTATCTCGTTTACAGGACGAAATCCACAGAGAGCTACAAAGGGGAGTAAGGCTACAAGGATCTCTGGTTTATGATTCGGATCTTTGTAGTTACGGTTAGCGGCATCTATCGGAATCCTAGCCTCTTCTTCGTTTTGAAACCCTTTAATGGCCTGTTCTTTGCTGGGATGACATTGGATAGACAGGGGTTCTGCAGCTGCCAGGAGTTTTAATAAAAAGGGAAGTTGGGATCCAAAACGGTGGAGAACAACTTTTCCTAAGGTACGCTCAGGTTGGGTCGAGATCCATTCGATTAAGGTTTCCCCGCTACCCTCCAGCTTAGAAGACGCCTTGGGATGAGCGCCAAACCATAGTTCTGCCCAAGGTTTATTCTCTCTGTTGGGAACCCCAAGTAAGTTAGGGATCCATTGAGGAGAACCCCAAGGATAAGCTTGCATAATAGGCCTTAACTTGTACATACTCACTTCCTGAGAAACTATCTTACTAAAGGAATTACCCATGAATCAACCGGAAATGATCCAGGCAATAGAAGCAGGAATTTTAGATGTCTCTTTTAAAGAATTGTATCCCCAGGAACCTTTAAAGAATTGTAGAGAAAGGTATATACAAATACTAAAGGAACACCAAAGGTTATTTCAAACCTCTCCTGTGCTTTTAGCCTCTAGCCCGGGTAGGACAGAATTGGGAGGAAACCATACGGATCATAACCATGGCAAGGTTCTAGCATCTACAGTGCATTTAGATGCTATTGCTGTGGCCTCTGTTGGGCTTAAACCGCTGGTACAGATTGTTTCAAAGGGTTACCCTTCCTTGGAAATTGCTACGGATGAACTCTCCCCCAAAGAAGAGGAGAAAGGGCAATTCGAAGGAATAGTGCGGGGTATTCTTTCCGGATTTTCCAACCGTGGTTTCTCCATAAAAGGTTTTTCAGCAGTAATTGAAAGTCGTATTCCTGCCGGGGCAGGACTGAGTTCTTCCGCAGGAATAGAACTTCTACTTGCCACCCTTTGCAATTCCTTTTTTGCAAACAACTCTCTCTCGGCGTATGAGTTAGCTCGTATGGGTCAGGAAGCGGAAAACCAATTTTTTGGTAAACCCTGCGGATTAATGGATCAACTTGCCTGTGCCTATGGAGGAGTGATTAAAATTGATTTTCAGACAGTTCCCCCCAAAGTGTATTCTGTTCCATTTTTTCTTCCAGGGTACACGTTATTGCTGGTGGATACAGGAAGTTCCCATGCGGATTTAACCGAAGACTATGCCTCCATCCCTTTAGAAATGAAACAGGTCGCTATCCTTTTAGGGGCTAAGGTGTTAGGAGACTTACCGAAAGATCGTTTCTTAGCCCTATTGCCGAAGATCCGTCAGAAAGTAGGGGATCGGGCCTTGCTACGGGCTCTCCACTTTTTTCAAGAAAATGAACGAGTGGACCAAATGGAAAAAGCTCTACAAAATAGAGACATCGCTCGCTACCTGCAGTTGGTTAGATCTTCTGGAATTTCCTCCTGGACTCTGGTCCAGAATTGCGTGCCCTTAACAAACCCTAGCTCCCAGCAGATACCCTTAGCCCTAGCATGGGCAGAGGAAGTTTTAAACGGGAGAGGGGCTATGCGGGTACATGGAGGAGGATTTGCAGGAGCTATCCAGGTCT
>JBDNDI010000098.1:0-8313 GCA_046719195.1 Spirochaetales bacterium
TCCTCCTTGGTTTTTTCGTACCCGGCATATCCCACTTTTGCCTTCGGCCAACATACAGAAATGGGGACATAGGGTACACTGAACTTTCCCATCGCTTTGCCTAAAGTACTTTGCTTTTGGTCCACCTTCGTAGGTTTCCATTCCGGAATCCCTTATAGATTAGAGGATCCCACAAAAAACGCCTGAAATCGCAACCCCAAAGACCCTTTTTTAATCCAAACATTCACCATTTTGAAGGTTTCTCCGGTCTCCGTAACCAGAGCGGGGAGCTCCTCGACGTACAGAATATCGGATATTTTAAACTCGTAAAAAACTGCCTCAGGGGTAAAGGGAGACTGGAGAAGAATGATCTTTGTTCCATCGTAGGGGTGTTTTCTCGGGGCACCGGTAAACATTACCCCTTCTTCCCGATACGTCTGCGCTCGATCAAACTTTATTACTTCTAAAAGAGGAAGTTCCTGCAAATATTTTCTCTGTGGCATACGGAAATAAATTTACAATAATTGTTACTTTAGTCAATCTATGCAAATCTTTCGGTTAGTTCCTCTGGTTTTTGTAAAAAACGAAACACCAAGGCTTCTTTGTTTTCTAAAAGCTCTAATTGCACTGTATGGAGAGCATTACCAATACGAAGAGAACAAGGGGGCAAGTATAGAGGAGGGATTAAATCAGCGGTTTTCTCTAAATCTTTTGGAAGAAAGTGTATTTTTTCTGCTTCTAATCGGAGAACCTTTCCCTCGATTAAGGTTAAGGTTAAGGGGTGTAAAAAAAGTAGTTCAATGCGATCCTCCGGACTAGGTACCCATTCTTTGGGCGGATACAAAGGTTCTTTCTGGGCCTCCGTAGAAGTCAAAGAAACCTGGGGCATAACCCGAGAAGGTATACCTAGAATCTTTACAAGGGTAGATAGATCCTCTTCTGTGGAAAGAGCCTCGGGGACAACGCCTGCAATACCTAAACTCTGGGCTTTTGTACGATCCTCTGCTTCAAAGGAGGAATCAATCAGAAGAATAACCGGTATCCTCTTGGGTAGTGTACCCACTAAAAAAGCAAAGAATACTTTCCAATGGCGGGGAAAATCCGAAGCAGAAATAATTAAAAACTCCGGGTCAATCTCTTCTAGATTATCCATCCCCTTAATTAAGTCCCTGTACCACAATAGCTCTAAATCGTAGGAGGAGGTAAGAGATAGTATCCTCTCTTTTGTAATTTCTTTCTCACAGATGAGTAAAACTTTCATATATTTCCCGAATTATTCCGTACCTAGGTTTCGGGTATCATAATTATACACCATCCAAATATCATTTTTTCGATATAGATAGTACGTGTACTGTTTCACCTCCTTAAAACCTCTTTGGGCAAATTTTTGAATTACTTCCACAACTGCCTCGCGAGGAGTGTAGGTGGTTTTTAAAATTTCAAACTCACTAGGAATCAATAAAATATCTTCATCAATTCTTTCAGAAGAAAGCTGTTCCCGAAATCTTTTTAAAGCTTCTATCCTTTCTACTTCCGACATGTTGCGATATCTGCGAGCTCCCTCAGGACTTCTCTGATATAAACTCTCTAAGTCTAAGTAAAGAAAAAATTTATTCCACTCGCTTTTCTGTCTCGCCGTAAGCATGTACCTAATAACTTCATCGGGAGGAAGGGCAGCAGCTTGTAAAAACTCACCTACTTGTAGATCAATATGATCTTTAATCATGTCTAAACCTGCAACTGAAGGCCTGACTACAAGGGTCAGGAGATTGGAGGGTATACGTTCTAGCTGCAAGCTTCCGTATAATTTAGGATGAAATAAGACCTGTACGGTATAGGTGCCGGGTTCGGTGATTTGGACAAAATCTTTGATATTTACCCGAAAAGAGTACTCCTCTTCGGGTTCTAAGGAAACATCCCGATATAATACCGGTAGGTTGGAGTTACGTTCGGCAATCAATTTTTTCGCTGGTGGAAGGAGCTGATTTCGAAGATTTTTTACTTCAACCGAAATACTGAAAGATCGCCGATCCGACACTCGGAATAAAAAAGGGTTTGGACTCTGATTGATAAGGCTTACTCTGAGTTCAATATCGCTCTCCGGATAGTACACCTTCTTGTCATAATATCGAATAGAACATACAATCTCTGCCAAACTTGTATATGCTACAAAGCTTAAAAGGGAAGACAAAAGCAGGATTTTGCATAAATGGTTTCTATACATAGTCTTTTTTATTTTCGGCAACCCACATGATAACATTATTTTTAACTAGTTTCTCACAAAAACTCAATGCGCTAGCGCCCTACCGTACTCTTATTGAAAAGATTCGACAAAAGAATTTTCCCCTTGTTGTGCAGGGTCCCCAAGGATCCTTTTTAGCCCTACTGTTACGCGAGGTACAGAATAAAATCTCTAAACCTTTTTTAGTGGTCGTACCTACAGAGCAAGAAGCCCTTGCCCTGCAGGAAGACTTGGAACGGTTTCAGACGCCCACCCTAATGTTTCCTGCCTGGGGAACCCTGCCCTATAGAGAAGTGGGTACGCATTCTCCGGTGTTCGGGAAACGGGTAAAACTCTTGATGGATTTACCTTTCCTGACCTCAGGAATCCTGTTAACTTCTTTACGAGCCCTTTTACACCCAGTTCCAGAAAAATCTTACTTACTTAATCAGAGTTTGAAACTTCGACGGGGAGATCGAATCGATCCTGTCTCCTGTGCGGAAAAGCTTGTTTCTTTTGGGTACGTGCGAGTGCCCCGGGTAACTGTACCCGGAGAGTTTGCCCTTCGGGGGGAAGTGCTGGATGTGTTTCTCCCTGGATATGAAGAAGCGTTTCGCTTGCTAATCGATTTCGACAGAATATCCGACATCCGAACCTTTTCTCCCGAAACCCAAACTACGGAAAGATCCCTTATAGAAGTACTGCTTTATCCGAGCAGAGAGGTGACCTGGACCGAAGACCGAAAAGAAATGCTAAAGGCAAATCTTTTACAGCTGCCGGAGATGAAGGAGGGAATAGAAGATCTTCTTTCTTCCTTGCAGGAAGGAAACCCGAAGGAAGGGGAGGAGGTACTCTTTCCCCTTGCTTTTGAAAAACCCTCCACTCTTCTAGATTATCTACCCCTAGAAGGAATTGTCTGGCTTGTGGAGTACGAAAGGCTATATTCGGGTTGGGAAACCTTAAAAAAAGAGTACGACAGCCTTTACCGAAAAACCCGAATGCAACGTCTGGTACCTCGTCCGGAACGGATTCTTCTTGATTTTCCCACTTGGGAAATCGAAGTTTCCCGTAAAATACAGGTATCCTTGTTAAAGCCGGAGCAACCCAATACCTCTAATACGGTTATCTCTCTTCGAAATGATCCTCCTCGTTCCTTTTTTGGAAATATTACCTTTTTCAAAGAAGAGGTTTCTAACCTATCTTCCTTAGGGTACACGGTTTATCTTTTTGCCGATACGGAAATTCAGGCGCAACGATTAACTCACCTACTGCAAGGTCTCCCCCTTACAATCCTTCCTTCCAGTATTTCTTCGGGATTTTCCTTTAGCCCTTTAAAATGGGTGGTTATTCACGAAAATGAACTCTTTGGACGTAAAAAGCGGATTCCCAAATCTATAAAGACTGTTTTAGGAAAAGAAATTGACACCTTTGTCGAGCTTTCTCCAGGAGATTTTGTCGTACATGTGAACTATGGCATTGGGAAATTCCTGGGAATCCGGAGAATGAAAGCGGGTGGAATGGAACGGGATTACATCCAGCTCGAATATGCAGACCAGGAGTATATCTACCTACCGATTGAGCAGGTAAATTTAGTCCAAAAGTATATCGGTAACCAGGGAAACGACCCTAGATTAGATAAGATTGGGGGCAAGGCCTGGGAAAACCGAAAAAACCGGGTTCGGAAATCCGTAGAAGATATTGCCCGTAGCCTCATCGAATTGTATTCCCGCAGAAAAACTGTGCAGGGTTTTGCCTTTCCCAAAGATACCGAATGGCAGGTTGAGTTTGAGGCTTCCTTCCCCTATGAGGAAACAGAAGATCAACTACGATGCATCGAAGAAGTGAAAGCGGATATGGAGCAACCCTTCCCCATGGATCGGCTCGTATGCGGGGATGTAGGATACGGCAAAACAGAAATTGCCCTACGCGCTGCGTTTAAGGCAGTCTTAGGGGGAAAGCAGGTAGCTTTACTAGCCCCCACAACCATATTAGCGGAGCAGCATTATGAAAATTTTCTTGAAAGGATGCAGAAGTATCCTATTTCCATTGGTATGCTTTCCCGCTTTGTAGAACGAGCTGAGCAGAAAAAAATTATAGAACAACTGCGACAGGGAAAGCTCGATATTCTCATTGGCACCCATCGGATATTACAAAAGGATGTAGTGTTTCGAGATTTGGGGCTACTCATAATCGATGAGGAGCAGCGATTTGGTGTAAAGGATAAGGAAAAACTAAAGCAACTAAAAACCAACGTAGACTGCCTTACCTTAACAGCTACCCCTATACCTAGAACCCTCCATATGTCCCTGATGAAAATTCGAGACATGTCTATTTTAAAAACTCCTCCCCATGATCGAATGCCCATAGAAACGCATATCGGCGAGTTTTCGGAAGAAGCAGTTGCCCGGGCCATACGGAGGGAATTGGAAAGGGGGGGACAGGTGTTTTACCTACATAATCGAGTAGAAACCTTGGAACAGGTCCGGAGTTTTTTGCAAAAACTAGTACCCGAAGCCTTTATTGGCATGGTCCATGGACAAATGCCTTCGGAAGAAATGGAAGATACGATGCATCGGTTCATTCACGGAGCTTACCAGGTACTGGTTTCCACTACTATTATTGAAAACGGTATAGATATTCCGAACGTAAACACCATATCTATTGATCGGGCAGATATGTATGGTATCTCCCAACTGTACCAACTACGGGGAAGGGTAGGACGTTCCAATCGTTTAGCCTATGCCTATTTGTTTTACCCGGCCGATAGGGTACTGTCCGAGCTAGCTATGAAACGGCTACAAATTATCTCCGATCATACCGAGTTGGGTTCGGGGTTCAAAGTGGCTTTAAAAGACCTGGAAGTTAGGGGCGCAGGGAACTTGCTCGGAAAAGAGCAGAGCGGAGACATAGGAAGTGTAGGGTTTGACCTTTACCTACAGCTTCTGGATGAAGCGATTCGGGAGCTAGAGGGCAGAAAAGATGAAGGACCTCCGGAGCCTTTCCTAGATTTAGAATACTCCGGTTATATTCCCGATTCGTATATTTCCGAAGCAGAGGAAAAAATGGAAGTATACAAAAAGATAGCCGCGGTGGGTACAGAGGAGGAAATGGAAGCAATAATCGCCGAGTTAATCGACCGATTTGGCCCTTTACCCGAGGAGGTGCAAAGCCTCTTAAGTTTGGCGGAGATCCGCATTTTATGCAAAAAAATGTACATATCTTCCATGCGGGAACGTAAAGGTGTGTTGGAAGTAGAGTTTGCGCGGGTGGCCAAAGTATCCATTCAGCGACTCTTACGGCTTATCCAGGAGAGTCAGGGTAGGGTATGTCTAGATCCAAAACGTCCTCATATTTTATTAATAGAAACACACCAGATTGGTCTTAAAGAGAAGAGCGAATATATTCGCGACACTTTGTCTATCTTATTATGAATTGAGGTGATATGCGCCCGATTCGAAGTTATGTATTAAGGCAGGGCAAAATGACAAGAGCCCAGGCCAAAGCTCTTCAACAATGGAAAGAGGTCTATTGTCTTCCATTTATCCCCGAAAAGAAGTTAAATCTATCTGCAATCTTTCCCGGAAAAGAAAAAATATTGTTAGAAATCGGGTTTGGCATGGGAGAGGCAACAGCCCAGTTAGCTTCTGCTAATCCCCATTGGGGGTTCTTAGGTATCGAAGTACATACCCCGGGAATAGGGAAACTACTTTGGGAAATTGAGAATCGAAACTTACAAAATCTACGAATTATACAGGCGGATGCGGTACAAGTTTTGGAAGAGATGATTGGCGAAAACGCCCTTCACGGAGTACATATCTTCTTTCCCGACCCTTGGCCCAAAAAGAGGCATCATAAGCGTAGGCTTATAAATGATACCTTTCTCCTTCTTGTTGCTTCCCGTTTGGTTGCAGGGGGATATCTGTATCTAGTGACGGATTGGGAAGATTATGCTCTATCGATGCTTGAAACCCTCACTCGTTGTTCCTTTTTCCAGAATCCTTATAAGGATTTTGCTCCACCGAGGGAGTGGCGGCCCACGACTTCCTTTGAAAAAAAAGCCCTTAAACAAGGACATAAAATTTGGGAAATTTACGCGCTAAAAGCCTAAAATAGGTCTTTACTTTTTTCAACAGACAGTATATTTATTTAAATTATTCTATATTTATGCAAAGAGGTGGATTATGGAGAATTTGGTAGGGAAGTTTTTAAACTCCTATGCCCCTATTGTAGAAGCCCAAAATAAGATCGATCCTGTATTATTTACCAAATACAATGTTAAGCGGGGTTTACGAAATGAAGATGGGACGGGAGTCCTGGTTGGATTAACCGAAATTGGAAATGTACATGGATACATACTAGACGAAGGAGAAAAAGTTCCTGTACCCGGTAAGTTATACTACCGCGGATACGATGTAGAAGATTTGGTAAAGGGTTGTTACAGTGAAGGTCGTTTTGGTTTTGAAGAAATAACTTTCCTTTTAATTTTTGGGAAATTACCTACTCCTAAGGAACTGGAGGACTTTCAACAGGTTTTAGGGGAGGTTCGTGCCCTTCCTAATGGATTCTTCGAGGACATGATCTTAAAAGCGCCTAGCTCCGACATAATGAACAAACTAGCTCGAAGTGTCCTTGCTTCTTACAGCTATGATCCAGACCCAGAAAACTATTCCCTTCGGAATATTCTACGCCAATCCATCGAACTTGTCGCTCGTTTCCCTACCATGGCTGCTTACGCCTACCAGGTGCGCCAACATTACTATTTTGGGGAAAGCCTCTATGTTCATACCCCTAGAAAGGATCTTTCTACGGCTGAAAACCTTCTTATTCTTATCCGGCCTGACTCTAAATACACCCAACTAGAAGCAGAGATCCTAGACCTTGCTTTGATTCTCCATGCCGAACATGGGGGAGGGAATAACTCTACCTTTACCATACGGGTTGTTTCTTCTGCAGCTACGGATACATACTCGGCTGTAGCAGCAGCTCTAGGATCCTTAAAGGGGCATAAGCATGGAGGGGCGAACAACCGGGTAATGGCCATGATGGATGACATAGAAAAGAATGTAAAAGACTGGAAGGATGAAGATGAATTATTACGGTACCTAAAACAAATCCTACGAAAGGAAGTGGGGGACAAAAGTGGACTGATTTACGGTATGGGACATGCAGTGTACACTCTTTCCGATCCTCGAGAGGTCCTTTTAAAGGAAAAAGCCCGTTCCCTTGCAGAACAGATGGGGTATATGGACGAGTTCGCTTTGTATGACCGTATCGAACGATTAGCGCCTCGGGCTTTTCTTGAAGAAAAAGGACAGGATAAACCTATAGCCCCGAATGTAGATTTCTTTTCCGGATTTGTTTATAAGATGCTAAACATTCCCGGCTCCCTATATACTCCCATTTTCGCTATAGCCCGTATTGCAGGCTGGGTAGCCCACCGCATAGAAGAAATTATAAGTGGGGGTAAAATTATTCGACCTGCCTATAAAAATGTAAATACAAAGAAAGAGGAGTACATTCCTTTATCACAAAGAGGATAAGAATAGGCGGGCTTAGGCCCGCCTTTTCTTTAATACCCTAATAATCTTCAATTTGGAGATCCAGCACAGGGTTTTTGCCTCCCTAGTGCGACTCGGCAGCTGCTTCTTTAGCCATACGAATCACGTCTTCAGCTACCTTTCCTGTAATAGGACTGTAATGGGAAAACTCAGTTTCAAAGGTTCCCGTGCCTGAAGTCATAGCCTTAAGATCAATTGAGTAGCGTAAAAGTTCTGCTTGGGGAACTTGAGCTTTTACCTCTACAATTCCCCCCCCTAGAGGTTCTTGTCCCAAGACTCTTCCCCTTCGGGAACTTAAATCGGAAAGCACATCCCCCAAATACTGTTCCTCCACAAAAACCGACAGGTTCATTATAGGCTCTAGTAATACGGGACCTGCTTTTTCCATCGCTGCTTTCAAGGCTTCCCGCGCTGCAATTTTAAAAGCCATTTCCGAAGAGTCTACCGGGTGTTCTTTTCCATCTACAAGGGTAATTCCCACATCCATTACCGGATAGCCCGCAAGGATACCTCGTTCCATTGCTTCGTGGAGTCCCTTTTCTATACCCGGACGCG
>JBDNDI010000099.1:0-8151 GCA_046719195.1 Spirochaetales bacterium
TTGTTCGCAAGCTTTCCCGGAAAAGACAAGGGGGTTATAGAGCAATTAGATGCGAGAATCAAAAGAAGAGAACGCTGATAAAAATCGATTTAACCGGCAAGCTTCAGAGGAAATGAATAAGGGGCTGCCCCACTACAGATTGGACAGCCCTTAATTCATGCAAATTCTGTAGCCTTAAGGAGTTTCATGGATCTTTAGGAGGTATACTGAACAGCCCCCTCTTCCTGCAGACTCCTCTTTATGCAGATCCTGGCAGATCATGCAGGGGTGCGGGTTTCTAGCCGACCCACAGGTGTATTTCCCTTGCTTTACTATTAAGGTCTTCTACAATTGAATCCGCGCGCCAATCGAGGCTCCCAGGTTTTTACCGATTAGGTTATACTGAATACCTGCATCGATACGAAGGATTAAAATATTCACTGATACTCCTCCGAATACCCGGAAAGACCAACCCGAAACATCAGAAAATACCGCGATACTTGCATCTTCCACATCAAAGCCTAGAGCACTGAGGGCTTGTTTCTGGAGGGGGGTTAACGGTTGGCCTCCTAAAGTAATTTGGGATTTTGCTCCCCCTCCGACATGGGAACTTCCGTAACTTGCACCGAATCCTACACTAGGCTGCAGAATCAGTAAGCTCCAGCTTGCCTGGGCCTTCAGGTCTATAACCTTGGTCTGCCATTCGATAAAAAAGTCAGGAGACGAGAGGGAGAGTTTATCTCCAGAGTTCCATGGAGCAGGTGAAATGAGTGGCGGTGGAGCAGGCAAAGTGATTTCAAATAAGGGAGGTAGCACCCCACCAAACTCTACCGAGCCTTTCAGATAATTGTAACCTACCCCCACCGATACTTCGGGAATAACCACGAATCGTTGTTTTAGTAACTGATACCGAATGTCTCCTCCAACTAGGAGGTAATCGATTTTAATATCGTCCCCCACCCGGTCGCTCAAGGTCTTAGGTACAAATCCGATTTTAAATCCAATATCGAAGGGGAAAATAATACCGCCCAGACGGGCGTCAAAGGCGATGGCAGGTAAAGGTAGACCATAGTCCCGAATGACTTGGGGTATGTCACTTTCTGAACCCTGTAGAGTCTCTACCAGGATTTTCTTTACCGAATCGTAAGGTATACCGGTAACACCCACTGTTACTCCTACTCCCAGGCTTGGGGGAAAGGCAAGGAGCTGCCCAATGTAGGCGTCAGACCAGTTCAGCCCAATAGTGGAGTTCATGGGTAACACCGAGGCCACATCATCCGCAAAATCCTGAAATCCTGCCTTAAAATCGTTTATAAGATCTACAGTGGTCGGCGTTTGAGCAAACAAGTGTAGGGGAGTTGCTACCAACAGGATAACACAGAAAACAACCCAAAATACTTTTGATTTCATACTACATCCTCCTTACAATTAATATACCTCTACATATTAAGATTTCAATATTTCTAGCATTTCCCGGATAATATCTGCCGTAAGGCCCCAGATGGTTTTACCGCCCCATTGATAGAAGTACACTGGGTAGGTACGGAGGGTCCAGGGTTTGCCATAGAGGGAAGGTAACCCTAACTCTTTCCAGGGAAGGCGTTGAACTCCTTTTTTGGGGTCTTTGAAATTCGGTTTTATTACTTGCTGAAAATAGTAAACTTCCGGTGGGGTAGTAAGAAAATAGGAAAGGGGTACGGTGAACGCCTCGGATACCTCATCGTTTTGGGGAGTAAAGTCGGGAAACCAGGAGTCAAGGGTTCCGTAAAACACATCGATTACTCCTCCCCAATGGGTAACTAAATGCCCCAGGCAGCCAAAAACTTTAATATTTTCCTGGCTAATTCCTAGTTCTTCTGCAGTTTCCCTAATCGCAGCTTCTTTAGGTTCTTCCCCTTCCTGTAATTCTACCCCGCCTCCGGGAAAACACACCTCTCCCCCCTGCCGGATCCCCCGGGCTCTTACTTCAAACAACCAGTGGGTTTGGCCCTGTATCGTGAGAAAAGGTACAAATACCGCATAAGGGTGGTATTTATGGCGTCCAATTAGGCGATCCGAAGAAGAAGAGCGGTATTTCAAAAAAGTAAGCTCAGGAGGTAGGGAAGTTTGCTCGTTCATGGAGGACTGTCCTGGATAGGAAAGCGTTCATCTATTTTCTTTTCTATTGAGCGCAGTTTAATGGCAAGATCATTGGTCCGGAACTCTATGGTATTTAATACCCAGAAGACAAAATGATTGTACTTTTGTTGCGCATGGATCATCCACACAATTTTTATGGATACTAATAGGATACCTAATTCTATAGAGATAAATGTGGGCAACCACTGGGTGATTATTTCACTGATAAAAAAGAGCAGGATTATGGCAAGGAACACGATATTGATGATATTATCCCGTTTCGAATATTTGGCTCCACCGATTTCACCAATAAGCCTACGGATCCGGTCCCGCTCCCGGTTGAACTCCTTTATTTCCTCAAGTAGTTCCCGCTCTCGGTCTGAGATATTTCGCTGACTTGCTCTATCCCCTGATTCCATAGCTTTATTAAAGTATGACCAGCTGGAACTGTCAACTTGAATTATGGAAAATACTATACTAGTTCCGCAGGGTGGATAATTCTTAAAAGAGTAAAAGTGTATGGGCGCACGCCGACTAACCAGTCGTCAATAGCTCTTGACAGGAAAAAAGAAAAGTGAAAACTTCAGGGGAAAACTAGCGTATGTTGGGGGTTGGTATGAAACGAGGGATTGTTTTGCTTCTTTGCCTAATGCTAGGGGTAGGGATAGGTTCTGCCCAAACGCAATTAGCTTTAAAATCGGCTCGAGAAACTTCAACCTATTATGCATTTGCCGTAGGTATAGCGAAAGCGCTGATGGAAGGAGTTCCCCAGGTAAAAATAACCGTAGAGACTAGTGCCGGTTCTGTGGAGAATGTAAAGTTAGCTCGGACAAGGAACGATTACCTGTTTACCTCTCCCCCTTCGCTGGTAGAAGGGGCTTTAAAAGGATCCGAACAATTTAAAGAAGGGGGATATGAAAGGGTTCGTTCCCTTTGGCCGATTCCCGGATTGGTAATGCATTGGGTGGTGCGTCAGGATAGTGGTGTAACTAACCTGTCCGAGTTAGTAGGGAAAAAATTCGTACCCGGAGGCGCTGGTTCTGCAGGAGAACGGATTACCCGAGACATTCTTTCTGCTATGGGTATTTTAGAAAAGGTAGATTTAGTTCGGGTCGACTTGAGCGAAGGTGTCCCGGCCGTAAGGAATCGGAAAGCGGTCGGGTTTGCCACTTCCAGTACTCCCCCTGCCTCCATGATTCAGGAGATTGCCTCTACGGTTCCGATACGCTTACTGGAACTCCCGGACAATATCTACGCCACGGTAAAAGATCTCTATACCCGGGCAGTAATTCCTGCAGGCATGTATCCGGGCGTAGATACACCGGTAAAAACCATAAGCCAACCTGTAGCTCTGTACACAGTAGATACCTTACCTGAAGAGATGGTCTATCGTTTAACAAAAGCCTTTTGGGAACGACGAGCCCAGTGGGAAAGTGTTCACCCGGCTATGAAACTGATCAGCATGGACGATGTAAACTTTATGGTGGCTAAGCTGCATCCGGGTGCCTTACGGTATTACCGGGAAATAGGATTTAAAATTTCCCCGACTTTACAATAAAGTTAGTTCGTTCCATATGCTTCGGTTTCTCCCGTTAGGGCTCCTTATTGGAGCCCTAACGTTTGCTGCATTTCAACTGTTTCTTCCCGTGTATGCTTTTTTACCTGCCTTGCAAGCGAGGGCCTTGCACCTTCTATTTATGTTCTGGATGATTTTTGGAGGAGCCCTAGTAAAAAAGGTTACCTCACCAGCTAGGTCAAAGCTTCATATTCTAGGAGACACTCTTCTTTTTCTCCTTTCTGTAGGTATATCTTTGTATGTATTCATTTATGCGGAAAGCATCTCTGAACAGTATGGAGTACCTACAGGTTTTGCTCAGATTGTAATGGCTTTTGTTTTCCTATTGTTAGTTTTAGAGGCAACCCGAAGGGAAATCCAACCTGCCCTTCCCCTTTTAGCTTTAATTTTTTTAGCGTATGCCCTTTGGGGACACCTGATTCCTGGTACTTTTGGGCATCCTAAATACGATCTTTCTACCTTAGCGGGGCAATTTTTCCTCACAACCGGAGGCATCTGGGGCTTATTAGTGGGGGTAAGTACAGACATAATAGCTATTTTTGTGTTCTTCGGAGCTTTTATCTTTGCTACTGGGGGTGGAACAGGGTTTATGCGTCTAGCGGTCCGGCTTGCCGGAAAATTCTCCGGAGGGCCTGCTAAGGTTGCCACGTTAGCAAGCGCTCTTTTTGGTTCTATTTCTGGAAGCGCTAGTGCAAATGTGGCTACTACCGGTGCATTTACCATTCCCATGATGAAACGGTTGGGGTATTCAAAAGAGCTCGCTGCAGCCGTAGAAGCAGCCGCAAGCACAGGGGGGCAGATAATGCCTCCTATTATGGGGGCCGGAGCCTTTGTACTAGCCGAGCTTACAGAAACCCCCTATGTACAGGTAGCCCTCCGTTCCTTATTCCCTGCGATATTTTATTTCCTGTCGGTCGGAGTGGGTATTCATTTTTATGCTAAGCGAAAGGGGTATGTGGGGCTACCTGCTTCTGAGATCCCTTTGTGGAGAGACACTTTAAAAGCCAGTGTATTTTTTCTAATCCCCTTTACCGTACTTTTAGGATGGATGATCGGAGGATACACTCCCCAGTATTCCGCCTTTTGGGCCTGTATGGTTACCCTCGGATTGGCTTTTGTATCTGAAGAAGGGCGAGTAGTTGTTCGGCAAGCCTTTCCCCAATTAAAGAATGCTGTACTAGAGGGTGCCCGGCAGGCGGCTGTAATCGCCTCTATCAGCGCTAGCGCTCAGATTATTATTGCGGTTATTGCCTTAACCGGCTTAGGGGTAAAAATCAGCGCTCTTATTGTTTCTGTCAGTCAGGGTAAGCTGTTCGTGTCTCTTCTGTTAATTGCCTTTACCAGCCTTGTTTTAGGAATGCAGGTGCCTACTACTGCGGCATATATCATGGCAGTGGTTATAGGCGGTCCAGTTCTAGTAAACTTTGGGCTTCCAGCTCTAGTGGCACATTTGTATGTATTCTATTTTGCTGTGATATCCGCTATTACACCACCCATCTGCGGGGCAGTATTTATTGCAGCGGGAATGGCCGGTGCCCATTGGTTTCGAACGGCCCTCTTATCGATGCGCCTCTGTTTTGCCGCCTTCTTTATTCCCTTTGTATTTGTGTACGATCAGTCCCTTCTTTTACAGGGGACAATATCAGAGATTGCCTTTGTAATCCTACGGACGAGTGCAGCTACCGTTTTTCTCTCCGCTGGATTAATGCGGTACTGGCGAAAAGAATTAAGCCCCCTCAAGGGGGGCATTCTGCTAATAGCCGGTGCGTGCCAACTTGTGCCCTTCGTTTGGGTTAATCTTTTAGGGGTTGTCCCACCCCTATTACTTTTTTTCTTTTAAGACTCGGCTTTTTAGAATTTGACTTGGGGAGCCTCTCGGGAAGCTGCATCAATTTCAAAGTAAGGTCTAGAAGAGAACCCCATACTTCCGGCAAAGAGGGAACCGGGGAAAGTACGAATCCGGGTATTGAACTCTCGGACTCCATCGTTGTATCGCTTTCGGGCAACGGTTATCCGGTTTTCTGTACCGGAAAGTTCATCCATTAGACGGGTAAAGTTCTCGTTAGCTTTTAAGACCGGGTAATTTTCCACCACCACCAAAAGACGGGACAGAGCCGATTGAAGTTCGTTGTACCCCGCAGCTTTTTCCTCAACGGTTCGGGCACCCGCTAGCCGGGAACGGGCGTCGGCAATCCGGGTAAATACTTCCTGTTCATGGGATGCATACCCTTTTACCGTAGCTACCAAATTGGGTATTAAATCGGACCGTCTTTTTAATTGATTGTCAATTTCCGACCAGGCAGCACTGACCGATTCGTCTAACCGAACTAGAGAGTTTTTTACGGATATGGAAAAGATTCCATATCCCCCGAACACCGCTACAAGGATCACTAATCCAATTAGCAAATTGGTTTTTCTTTTGTCCATTGTTGTAACTCCTCATGTAGGTAATGTAATGCGGCAACGCCGCGGAGATAACAGGGCGGTTAATTCGCCCCTTGTACATACCGTTTCTCTTAAGAAAGCGTAAGGTTTCCCAAATAAAGACCGTCTTCTTAAGCCCCTCCCCTTATAAAGCCCTTACAGCCTATCGATTAGAAGTTAAAATCCCCGGGAGGCTCCGCCTCCTCCAAAGGAGCCTCCTCCAAACCCGCCGAATCCTCCTCCACTTCCTCCAAATCCGCCTCCGAAACCTCCGGAGCCAAAGCCACCCCCAAAGGGCCGCCGTCTAGGACGCATACTGCTTAAAAAAAGGAGAGGCCAGAAAAACCGGCGGCCTCCTATTAAAAGGAAGATTAGGATAAAAATAAAGGGGCCAATATCTATACCTTCGTCCTTTCGGGTTCGGGCAGCGGGAGCGGTGGAGGGAAGTAAGAATTCTTTTGGTTCAATCCCTTTTTCCTGTGCAATACGGGCTGCTACTCCTATAAGACCTCCTAGTAGACCCTTACCCCATTGTTGTTGCCGGAATGCAGGAATTACATACTCATCTAAAATTCTTCCGGCTACCGCATCAGGTATAGCTCCTTCTAATCCGTACCCTACTTCGATCTTTACCCTTCGCTCCTTCATGGCAAGCAAAATTAAGACTCCATCGTCCTTGCCCTTCCGTCCTATGCCCCAGCTCTGCGCTAATTCAATGGAAAATTCATCGATTGTAGGATAGGGCTCTATACTTGGTACGGTTACAATAGCAACCTGGGCGCCCGTTTTCTGTTGTATAGCTTGGGCGATTTTTTCCATCTGCACAGCGGATTCCTGGTCCACTACCCCAGCAAAGTCGTTTACAAAACCGGTAGGTCGGTAGGTAATTTGCCCGATTGCCACTCCACCCCCAATCAGGAACAGGAGTAAAAACAGGAGCAATAGCAGAAATCCGTTCTTTAAGGCAACGCGTAAAAAATCTGCTTTAACCCTTGTCAACACAGCGCGTTGTATGGTGTACATTATTGCTCCTCCAGAGCGTCGACCGCTTTTGTAAGTTCTTCTAAGGAATGTATTAATTCTTTAGTAAGGGAAAGGGGATCCACCTTTTCTCCCCTGCGGAAACGCTCAAAGGCAATGAAACCGTTAGTGGGAACTTTGTAGGAAGAGCCTACCTTCTGCACGAGTAGATCAGGATCGGAGATATTAGGATCTTCCCCTTTTAGAATTAGTAGGGATCGAAATAGAGCATTACTGGCACTCGACCAGGACCGAAGAAACTGAGAAAGCAATTTTAGTTTTCCTGCCGAGGCTATTAAAAGCTGACGAAGTTGATTCAGACTTCCCCGCAGCTTCTCTTCGGCTTGATGCCTCAAATTCCTTACATTGAGATCGAGGGATAGGGTAATATCCGGCCCGAAGAGCATTTCGTGAGCATTCCGGATATCAATATATTCTAAAGGAAACACATCGGCAGATTGGAGAAACTCTTCCCGACTCATAAGAAGGGGAGTAATAGCCCATTTCTGAATCCAGGATGCGGTTAGTTTCCCAAGCTGAAAGAGTTGTTCCGGATTAGCCTTTTCGTATAAAATGAGCAGGTTAATATCGGAAATCCCGGGTTTATATTTTCCCCGGGCAGCACTCCCATACAGAATTACGGCATAGAGAGATTCTTTCAAGCCCTCTTTTACCTTTGATAAAAAGGGGCCAGTAATCTCCTGGCGTACTTGTTCCCAACCTATTTTTCGGTTCAGTATCATGAAAACTCTCCCTTATGTAAAAAACTAGTTAAATCAGGATTCCATGAGTTCGGTAATAATTTGCATAAGTTCTTCCGATTTCCAGGGTTTGTATAAAATACGAGCCTGGATTTCTGTTTTAAAGGTTTCTATAGCATCCCGATCCGCCTGCCCGGTTATTACTAGAATTGAGCAGGAAGGTACCCGCTCCCGGAGCTTCGAAAGAAAAGCATCTCCTTTCATACCCGGCATTAACCAATCACAGATCACTAGTTTTACCTCTCTACCCTCCTGCCATAGAGCCTCTAAGCG